>NZ_JBFUMP010000017.1:0-120337 GCF_054049315.1 Cellulomonas sp. P5_E12
GGCGCGGGTCGCGGCGTCGTCGAGCACGGTCGCGACGGCGGCGTCGGGGGTGGCCGTCGCCTCCCCGAGGTGCCAGGCGCGGCGGTCGACGTCGTCGGCCGGCACCGCGCGGGCGAGCGCCGCGTGGACGGCACGGAGGGTGGCCGGCACCGCCTCCGCGTAGATGCCGGAGCGGACCAGGTCGTGCCGGAACGTCACGCGGTCGGGCCCGACGGTGAGCAGCTGCGCCTGCGCGGCCTCGTCGAGGTCGGTCACGGAGACGTCGAGCAGCGCGCACGCCCCGGTGATCGTGGTGAGGTCTCCGCCACCGGCCGCCGCGACGAGCAGGGCCGTCCGGGCCGCCGGCGAGAGCTGGTCCGCCCGTCGGGCGAACGTCCTGGCCAGGGAGGCGGGCACCGGGATCGGCGCGCCCGGGGGGACGGCGTCGACCCCGTCGTCGGTGAGCTCGAGCAGCGCGAGCGGGTTGCCGCCGGTCGCCGCCAGCAGGTGCGCGCGGGCCTCGTCGGAGAGGCGGTGGCCGACCGAGCGGGCGAGCGACGCGGCGTCGTCGTCCGCCAGGCCCCGGAGCGCGAGCTCCGGCAGGCCGGCCGAGCCCACCACCGACGGCGCCTCGTCGCGGGCCGCGAGCAGGACGACGACGGGGTCGGCCGTGAGGCGCCGGGCCGCGAAGCACAGGGCCTGGGCCGACGGAGGGTCGAGCAGGTGGGCGTCGTCGACGACCACCGCGACCGGGCCGTCCTCGGCCACGCGGCTCAGCAGGCTGAGCACCGCCGCGCCGACCGCGAACCGCTCGCCGCCGGAGCCCGGCACCAGCGCGAGCGCCGAGCCGAGCGCCTCAGCCTGGGGCGCCGGGATGGCGTCGAGCAGGCCGAGCACGGGCCGCAGGAGCTGGAGCAGCCCGCCGAACGGCACCTCCCGCTCGGCGTCGATCCCCGCGGCGCGCAGCACGCGCATCCCCGCGTCGGACACGGCCGACACGGCGTCCTCGAGCAGCGCGCTCTTGCCGATCCCCGCCTCGCCGGTGAGCACCAGCGTGCCGCTCTCGCCGACGCGCGCGGCGGCGACCAGCGTCGCGATGACCTGGCGTTCGCGCTCGCGGCCGACCAGCACAGATCGAGTCTAGGGAGCGGACCAGGGGGGCCACCTGATCCGACGGGTGCCCGTCCCCGCCAGTGTCGACAGGGACAGGTCCACCCCAACCGAGGAGCGCACGACCATGACGGAGACCCTTCCCCAGCGGACCATCGACCCCGACAAGCTCATGTCCTTCGTGTTCCGCGCCGTCGACGAGGTCGGCGCGACCCTGAACACGGCGCTGGTCGTGATGGGCGACAAGCTGGGCTACTACACGGCGATGGCCGACGGGCGCCCGACCACCCCGGCCGAGCTCGCCGAGCAGACCGGCACCAGCGAGCACTACGCCCGCGAGTGGCTCAACAACCAGGCCGCCGGCGGCTACGTCGAGTTCGACGCCGAGGACCGGCGCTACACGCTGCCGGCCGAGCACGCCGTCGCGCTCGCGGACCCGTCGAGCGCCGCGTACCTGGCCGGCTTCTTCCAGCTGGCGTTCGGCACCGTCCACGACGCCCCGGCCATCTTCGACGCTGCCCGCGACGGTGACGGCCTCGGCTGGCACCAGCACCACGCGGACGTGCACCACGGTTGTGAGCGGTTCTTCCGCACCATGTACAACGGGCACCTGCTCACCGAGTGGATCCCCGCGCTCGACGGCGTCCAGGCCATGCTCGAGGCCGGCGCCCGCGTGGCCGACGTCGGCTGCGGGCACGGCGCCTCGACGATCCTGCTGGCGAAGGCGTTCCCGAGCTCGGTCTTCGTCGGCTCGGACTACCACGCCGAGTCGATCGCCGTCGCTCGCGAGCGCGCCGTGGACGCGGGCGTGGCGGACCGGGTCACGTTCGAGGTCGCGTCGTCCACCGAGTTCACCGGCACCGGCTACGACCTCATCGCGGTCTTCGACGCCCTGCACGACATGGGCGACCCGGTGGGCGCCGCGCGGCACGTGCGCAGCGCGATCGCGGAGGACGGCACCTGGATGGTGGTCGAGCCGATGGCGGGCGACCGCGTCGAGGACAACCTGAACACCGTCGGCCGGGCCTACTACGGCTTCTCGACGCTCCTGTGCACGCCCGCGTCGCTGAGCCAGGACGTCGGGCTCGCCCTCGGCACGCAGGCGGGCCCGGCCAAGATCCGCGACGTCTCCACGGCCGCCGGGTTCTCGACCTTCCGCACCGCCGCGAGCACGCCGTTCAACAATGTGTTCGAGGTGCGCCCGTGACGAAGGGCACCCGTGAGGCGGACACTGCTCGGGTGCAAGTCATGCACCCGAGCAGGTCTGCAGACCCCGACGACGAGGGCGTCGTCGTCCGGGACGGGGTGGAGCTCGCCTACGCGGTCTACGGCCAGGACCACGCGCCCACCGTGGTGCTGGTCCCCACCTGGTCGATCGTGCCGTCGCAGTTCTGGAAGGCGCAGATCGGCTTCCTCGCCCGGCACTACCGGGTGATCATGTTCGATGGCCGGGGGAGCGGTCGCTCCGGGCGGCCGGAGGGGGCGGCCGCCTACACGGACGTCGAGTACGCCGCGGACATCGTCGCCGTGCTCGACGTCACGGCGACTGACGCGGCGGTGCTGGTCACCGAGTCGTGCGGGGCGTCCTGGGCGGTGCACGTCGCTGCCAAGCACCCCGAGCGCGTGACCGGGCTGATGGCGATCGCCCCGTCGTGCGGCCTGGACGTGGCGACTCCGGGCCGCGACCACGTGCCGTGGGACGAGCCGCTGGAGGACACGCACGGCTGGTCCAAGTACAACAAGCACTACTGGCTGGGCGGCGGATACGACGACTTCACGGCGTTCTTCTTCCGCAAGATGTTCCCGGAGCCGCACTCGACCAAGCAGATCGAGGACTGCATCGGCTGGGCGCACGAGATCACGCCGCAGGTGCTCGCGGACACGACCGCCGGCCGCCTCGGGTGTGACGGGGCGATCTGCGAGCCGATCGCCCCGCTGGCCGAGAAGGTCACCTGTCCCGTGGTCGTGGTGCACGGCACCGACGACCGCATCCGTCCGCAGGCGTTCGGCGAGAAGCTGGCCGAGCTGACCCGCGGCGACCTGGTCCTCCTCGAGGACGCGGGGCACGGCCCGTCGGCGCGCGACCCGGTGAAGGTCAATCACCTGATCGCGCAGTTCGTCGACCGGCTGCACCCGGCGCCCCCCCGACCGACGTGGCGGCGAGCCGCGAGCCGGGCGCCGCGCGCGCTGTACCTCTCGTCGCCCATCGGCCTCGGGCACGCCCAGCGCGACGTCACCATCGCGGCCGAGCTGCGCGCGCGCCGCCCCGGGCTCCAGATCGACTGGCTCGCGCAGAACCCGGTCACCCGGGTGCTCGCGCAGCACGGCGAGCGCGTCCATCCGGCGTCGGCGTGGCTGCGCAACGAGTCGGGCCACATCGAGCACGAGGCCGGCGAGCACGACCTGCACGCGTTCCAGGCCATCCGCCGGATGGACGAGATCCTGGTGCACAACTTCATGGTGTTCGACGAGGTCGTGGCCGACGGCGACTACGACCTGGTGATCGGCGACGAGGCGTGGGACGTCGACTACTTCCTGCACGAGAACCCCGAGCTCAAGCGGTTCGCGTTCGCCTGGATGACGGACTTCGTCGGCTGGCTGCCGATGGCCGATGGCGGCGCCGCGGAGGCCGCGCTGACGGCCGACTACAACGCCGAGATGATCGAGCAGCGCGCCCGGTTCGCGCGCGTGCGGGACCGGTCGGTGTTCGTCGGCGATCCCGACGACGTGGTCGAGGACGACTTCGGTCCCGGCCTGCCCAGCATCCGCGCCTGGACGGAGGAGAACTTCGACTTCGCCGGGTACGTGACCGGGTTCGACCCGGCGTCGCTGGAGGGCACCGAGCGGCTGCGCGCCGAGCTGGGCGTGGGGCCGGGCGAGAAGCTCTGCGTGGTGACCGTCGGCGGCTCGGGCGTCGGCACCTCGCTGCTGCGCCGCGTGATGGACGTCGTGCCGCTGGTGCGCGAGGCGGCCCCGGAGCTCCGGTTCGCCTTCGTCACCGGTCCCCGCATCGACCCGGACTCGCTGCCGACGGGCGAGGGCTCGACGGTGCTCGGCTACGTGCCCGACCTGTTCCGGCACCTCGCGGCGAGCGACGTCGCCGTGGTGCAGGGCGGCCTGACGACGACGATGGAGCTCACGGCGCTGAACAAGCCGTTCGTCTTCGTGCCGCTGCGCCACCACTTCGAGCAGAACGTGCACGTGCGCAAGCGGCTCGACCGGTACGAGGCCGGTCGGCACCTGGCCTACGAGGACGCGCTCGACCCGGACGCGCTCGCGGAGGCGATCCTCAAGGAGGCCGGTCGGGACGTCCGCTACCGGCCGGTGCAGACCGACGGCGCGGCGCGGGCCGCGGCGCTGCTGGCGGGCCTCGTCTAGACCCAGCTCGTCGCGAGCCAGGCCGTGATGCCGGCCAGGACGAGCAGCGTCCCGTTGAACGCGATCGCGGACCGGACCTCGCCGCGCGACACGTGCAGCGTGATCGCGCCGATCTGCAGGAGCACGAAGCCGATCGCGGCGACGAGGGCGAGCCACGGGGCGACGCCGACCAGGGGAGGCACGATCAGCGCGACGGCGCCCAGCACCTCCAGGACGCCGATCGTGCGCACGAGCCGGAAGGGCAGGTCGTCCACCCACGCCATCATCGGCCGCAGCTGGTCCCGCGACTGCAGCACCTTCTTGCCGCCCGAGTAGAGGTACAGGGCGGCGAGCAGGGACGCGAGGACCCAGTAGGCGACGGTCATGCGGGCTCCGATGGTGACGACTGGTTGGTAGCCACATCATCAGTGATCATCGGAGGGGTCGACACACGGCACATCGATGTTCGCTACCCACACGGGAGGCGCTGACGTGGGCAGGCGGAACTATCTGGTCGAGGGCCTGTCCGGCACCGGCAAGACGTCGGTGGCCGACGAGCTGGCGCGGCGCGGGTACCAGGTGATCCACGGGGACCGGGAGCTGGCGTACCAGGGCGACCCGGAGACCGGCGCACCGACCACGGTCGGCGCGCACGAGAACCACCTCTGGGATGTCGACAAGGTCAGGGCCCTGGCGGCCGACCAGAGGGAGGCGGCGACCTTCTTCTGCGGCGGCTCGCGCAACTTCTCCCGCTTCCTCGACCTGTTCGACAAGGTCTTCGTCCTCAGGGTCGACCTCGCCACGTTGCACGAGCGGCTCAACGCGCGTCCCGACGAGGAGTGGGGTGGCGGGGTGCCCACGGACCGAGCGCTCATCGTGCGGTTTCACCAGACCGGCGCGGACGTTCCGCAGAACGGCGAGGTCATCGACGCGACCGCGCCGATCGAGGCCGTCGTCGACGAGATCCTTCGCCGATGCCGGGCCGGGACCTAGAAGTCCACCAGCGTCAGCTGCACGCGGACCGGGTCGCCGACCTCGAGCGACTCGGCCCGGCGCACGGCCTTCTTCACCGGCAGCACGTAGGTGTCCGACGACGGGAAGATCGACGTCCGCCACACCGTGCCGCCCACGGTGACCTCGACCCGCACGGACCCGAACCCGCGGGTGCGGTCGCCGACGAGGTCGAGCACCTCGTCAGCGATCTCCGTCGGGAGGTTGACGAAGGTCCACACGTCGGTGCGCCGGGCATCCCAGAGCCACAGCGGCGCCTCGAACGCGTAGCTCACGTCACCATGTCGGCGCCCAGGAGCTGCGGGCCGTCGTACGGCGCGACGTCGTCGACGTAGCGCTCGGCGTCGTCCTGCGGCTCGTACCCCAGCGCCCGCGCGGTGGTCAGGTCCCACCAGCCGCGCGTGTTCGCGGAGATGCCGTACGCGATGCAGTGCCCGCCGACCGGTCCGCGCAGAGCGGCGTCGACCAGCCGGACCAGGTCGCCGGGGCTGAGCCAGATGCCCAGGTGGAACGCGGTCCGCGGCACGTCGTCGCACTGCCCGATCCGCAGGGAGACCGTCTCGAGCCCGTACCGGTCGGCGTACAGGCTGGCCAGCGCCTCGTCGGCGACCTTGGAGACGCCGTAGAGGGTGTCGGGGCGCGTCGTCCGGTCCGTGCGGGCGATCTCGTCGGCCGGGTAGTAGCCGACGGCGTGGCAGGAGCTGGCCAGGACCACCCGCCCGACACCGGCGCGCCGGGCGGCCTCGAGGACTCGGTAGGTGCCGTCGATGTTGGTGCGCAGGATGGCGTCCCACGTGTCCTCGCCCGGGATGGCGGCCAGGTGCACGACAGCGTCCACGCCGGTCATCGCCGCGGTGAGCGCGTCCTCGTCGAGGATGTCGACGTGCCTGAACGGCTCGCCCGGGTCCGTCACGTCGAGCAGGATCGGCGTCCAGCCCCGCGCCGCGAGGCCGCCGTCCGCGTGCCGCAGGTACGTGCCGACCCGTCCGGCCGCGCCCGTGACCACGACTGTGCCGGTCATTGATCCTCCTCGTCGGGGCCCTGCGCCTGTCGTCATCCTTCCCCATCGCGCGGGTCCAGGTCGCTCGTCGTAGCGTCGGTGCTCGTGGACATCTCCCAGCTGCTGACCGAGTCGTTCTCCCGCGTGGGGGAGGTGCTGGAGCGCGCCGTCGGCGGGTTGTCCGTCGATGACCTGACGTGGCGGCCCGATCCCGCCGCGAACACCATCGCCTGGCTCGCGTGGCACGCGGGCCGCGGCCAGGACGCGCAGATCGCCGACGTCGCCGGCGTCGAGCAGGTCTGGACCGCCCAGGGGTGGGCGGACCGCTTCGACCTGCCGTTCGACCGCGCCGCCAGCGGGTACGGGCAGAGCGCCGCCGAGGTCGCCGGGGTCCGGGCGTCGGGCGAGCTCCTGCTGGGGTACTACGGCGCGGTCGAGAAGCAGACGACCGCGTACCTCGAGCGACTGACCGACGCCGACCTCGACGTCGTGGTCGACGAGCGCTGGGACCCGCCGGTGACGCTCGGAGTGCGGCTGGTCAGCATCGTCGGCGACAGCCTGCAGCACGCGGGCCAGGCGTCGTACGTGCGCGGGATGCTGGGGCGCGCGCGGTCCTAGCCGCGGCCCTTCGACGACACCGCGCCGGTGAGCCCACGCGAGTGCAGCACGTGCCGCTCGAGCGGAGCGAACACCAGCAGCTCGATGAGGATGCCGACCAGGAAGATCAGGCTGATCGCCGCGATGACGAGCGACATGTCGCTGGTCGTCCGGCCGATGTCGAGCAGCTGGCCCAGGCCGGTGCCCAGCTGCGGCGAGTACGTGATGAGCTCGGCGGCCATGAGGGAACGCCACGCGAACGCCCAGCCCTGCTTGAGCCCGCCCAGGAAGCCGGGCAGCGCCGCGGGCAGGAGCACGTAGCGGATGCGGGTCCAGCCGCGGGCGCCCAGCACCTGGCCGACGCGCAAGTACAGCGGCGGCACCTGGTCGGTCCCGGCGAGCAGCCCGTTGACGATCGACGGCACGGCACCGAGCAGGATGACCGCGTACATCGTGGCGTTGCTGAACTGGAACCAGATGATGGCGGCAGGCACCCAGGCCACCGACGGGAGCGACTGCAGGCCCGTGACGATCGGGCCGAACGCGCGCCGCAGCAGGGGAGAGGCCGCGAGCACGACACCGATGGTCACGCCGACGACGACGGACATGACGAACCCGACGGCCGCGCGCTGCAGGCTGAGGCTCACGGCCCGCCAGGCGGAGCCGTCCTGGATCGACGCGAGCAGCGTCTGCCAGACGTCGGCCGGGCTCGGCAGGGCGTACGGGGGCTTGAGCTCGAGGACGTAGGCGACCTGCCAGACGGCGACGAGGACGGCGAGGGCGCCGAGCACCGGCCAAATGGCGCGCCAGGCCTCCTGCCAGGCCGACCGTCGGGGGACCGCGATCGGCGTCTCGAGCGCGTCGAGCCCGGCGGCCAGGTCGCGCTCGCTGGTGCGCACGGGGGCGGCTGTCTCAGTGGCCATGACGGGCGATCTCCTCACGCAGGTGCTCGGTGATCTCGGCGCTCAGGCGCGACACCCCCGGGTCCTCGATGCGCCGCGGCTGCGGCAGGCCCACGGTCCACTCGCGCACCACGCGACCGGGCCGCGAGGAGAGCAGGACGACCCGCTGACCCAGCCGGACCGCCTCGCGGACGTTGTGGGTGACGAAGATGACCGCGCGGCCGGTCTCGGCCCAGATGCGCATGAGCTCCTCGTGCAGGACGTCGCGCGTGATCGCGTCGAGCGCCGCGAACGGCTCGTCCATGAGCAGGAGGTCGCCCTCCTGGGCGAGCGCCCGGGCCAGCGCCACGCGCTGCCGCATGCCGCCGGACAGCTCGTGCACGCGCTTGGGGCCAGCGCCCTCGAGCCGGACCAGCGCGAGCAGCCGCTGGGCCTCCTCGCGCCGCTCGGTGCGCCCGATCCCGCGCAGCCGCAGGGCCAGCTCGATGTTGGCGCCGGCCGTGAGCCACGGGTACAGCGCCGGCTCCTGGAACATCAGCGCGGGCCGGCCACCGGTGACCTCGACCGTGCCGGAGACGGGCTTGTCCAGCCCGGCGACGAGCGAGAGCAGCGTCGACTTCCCGCAGCCGGACGCGCCGAGCAGGCTGACGAACTCCCCGCGGTGGACGGTGAGGTCGATGTGCTCCAGCACGGGCGGCCGGGACGCCTCGCCGAAGTGCTGCGTGACGTCCGTCAGGCGCGCCGCGACGGCGGCCCCGGAGTCGGTGGTCACCGGGGTCGCCGTCGCGGTCGTGGTCGTCACTTGCCCGACGCCCCGAGCCCTGCGTCGTCGACCGGGTCCTGGCCGTTGTCCGCGAGGACCTGGTTGAGCAGCGTCAGGTCGTAGATGCCGTGCAGGTCGGTCTCCTTGGAGACGCCCGCCGCGACGCCGTTGTCGGCCGACGTCTGCAGGCTCGAGGCGATCGGGTCGAGCGTGAGGCGCAGGTTGCCCCACGCCCGGTCGAGCACCTCCTGCGAGAGCGGCTTGCCGCTGAGCTTCTCGATCGCGGCGTTGGCCGTGGTCTTGGCCTCCTCGGGGTTCGCCTCGATCCACTGGCTCGTCTCGTACTCGGCCTCGATGAGCTTCTTCACCGTGCCGGGGTACTTCGACAGGAAGTCGGTGGTGACGATGAGGTGCGTGGTGACGAAGTCGCCGTCGGGCCACAGGTCCTTCTCGTCCACCAGCACGTGCGCGCCCGCGTCGACCACGAGGCGCGACGCCCACGGCTCCGGGAGCCAGGCACCGTCCAGCGTGCCCGCCTTGAAGGCGTCGAGCGTCTGCGAGTTCTCCTGCGGGGCGATGGTCACGTCGCTCTCGCCCCCGGTCAGCGACGTCTTGAGGTCGTTGTCGTCGAGCCACGCGCGCAGGGCCACGTCCTGGGTGTTGCCCAGCTGCGGGGTGGCCAGCGTGGTGCCCTTGAGGTCGGCCGGCTTGTCGATGCCGTCACGGACCACCAGCTGGGCACCGCCCGAGGTCGCGCCGCTGACGATGCGGATCGCGTCGCCGTTGGACTGCGCGAACGCGTTGATGGCGGGGTTGGGGCCGATGAACGACGCGTCGATGGCGCCGCCGAACAGGCCCTCGACGGCGGCAGGGCCGGCGTTGAAGATCTGCGTGGTCAGCTTCGTGTCGCCGAGCGCCTTCTGGTAGGTGCCGTCGTCGACGCCCACGAGCGCGTTGGCGTGCGTGAGGTTGGCGAAGTAGCCGAGGCGCAGCTCGGGGGCCTCCGCGAGGGCCGCGCTCTCGGAGGGCGAGGCGGCCGCGTCGGCGGTGTCGTCGCCCGCGGCGCTCGACGAGCAGGCGGCCAGCGAGGCGGTGAGCAGGGCGGTCAGTGCGAGGGCGACGCGGCGCGTGGTCCGGGCAGTCATGTCAGATCCTTGGGGTGTCGAGGGCGAGCGGTCGGTGAGCGGGCGGGCTCAGCGACATCGTTCGGGCGACACCAGGGCAGGAACATGGGTGGACGCCATGAGGCGTGACCTCCGTGGGGGACGGGTGTGGCGGTGCGTCGAGCCGCGGTCCGAGGTGGCGGGGCGTCGAGCGCTTCGCCAGGGGGGACGGGCGGAGCTGGGTTCAGACGGTCCGCGGACAGCAGGGGCGCGCGGCGACCGTGACGACGGGACAGCACGTCGTGACGGGGCGGCGGGTGGACTGCATGGGACGAGGATGACGGCTGCCGCCGGTTTCGGACACCCTCGTCTCGTATGTTGATCGGGATACTCAGGATTTGGGCAGCCGTCGCGGTAGCTGTGCACGATCGCCTCGCAGGCGGCGACGTAGAGTCGCGGCCATGCAGTGCCCCTACTTCGACGCGCACCGCTGCCGGTCGTGCACGTGGATGGGGCGCCCGCACGGCGAGCAGGTCGCGGACAAGGAGCGGCACTGCCAGCACCTGCTCGGCGAGCGCGAGGATCTGGTCTGGCTCCCGCCGGTCAGCGGCCGCGAGTCGGGGTACCGGAACAAGGCGAAGATGGTCGTCGGCGGCACGGCCGCCGCGCCGACACTCGGGATCCTCGACGCCGAGGGGCGCGGCGTGGACCTGCAGGGCTGTGGCCTCTACCCGGACGACCTCGCGGCGACGTTCCCGATGCTCTCCGCGTTCGTCACGCGCGCGAACCTCACGCCGTACGACGTGCCGGCGCGCTCGGGTGAGCTGAAGAACCTGCTGGTCACGCAGTCACCGGACGGTGAGCTCATGCTCCGGTTCGTGCTGCGCTCCCAGGAGCCGGTCGCCCGGATCCGCAAGCACCTGGCCTGGCTGCTCGAGGCGCTGCCGGCGCTGCGCGTGGTGTCGGTCAACCTGCTGCCGGACCACAAGGCCGTGCTCGAGGGCGACCGCGAGATCCTCCTCACCGCCGACGAGACCCTGCGGATGCGCCTCAACGGGATCGACCTGCACCTGCGCCCCCAGAGCTTCTTCCAGACGAACACCGAGATCGCCGCGGCGCTGTACCGGCAGGCGACTGCGTGGGTCGACGAGCTCGCGCCAGCCTCCGTCTGGGATCTCTACTGCGGCGTCGGCGGGTTCGCCCTGCACTGCGCCGACCCCGCCCGCGAGGTCATCGGGATCGAGACCAGCGCCGAGGCGATCGCCAGCGCGGCGCTGAGTGCCGCCGACGCCGGGCTCTCCCGCGTGCGCTTCGCGGCCGGGGACGCCACCGCGTTCGCGCTGGGGGAGGCGCGGGCGCCGGACCTCGTGATCGTCAACCCGCCGCGGCGCGGGATCGGCGAGGAGCTCAGCCGGTGGTTGGAGGCGTCGGGCGTCCGGCAGGTTGTGTACTCCAGCTGCAACGCGGCGTCGCTCGCCCGGGACCTCGCGGCGATGCCGTCGCTACGACCGCGTCGCGCCCAGGTGCTCGACATGTTCCCGCAGACCACGCATTACGAGGTGCTGACGCTGCTCGAGCGGGCATAGCTCAGCCGCGGTGTCCGAGATCGGGTGATCCATGGGCTCATCGTCAATTCGACACATCAGACTGTCCGGTTGACTGTCGATAACTACCACCCGAACGGCCTCTGGTCGCGGGTTGCCCCGGGAACGTAGGAAGAGGCATGCACAGTGGCAGCCTCCCCGTCATCGTCGTCGGCGGAGGCCCCGCCGGCCTCGCCGTCGCCGCCGCGCTCGGCCGACGCGGCGTCCCGGCCCTGGTCCTCGAGCGGTCCGACGCCGTCGGCGCGTCCTGGCGTCGGCACTACGAGCGGCTCCACCTGCACACCACGCGCCGGCTCTCCAGCCTGCCCGGCATGCCGTTCCCGCGCCGCTACGGCCGGTGGGTCGCCCGCCAGGACGTCGTGGACTACCTGGACGCGTACGCGGTACGGCACCACCTGGACGTGCGCACGGGCGTGGAGGTCACCGGCATCGAGCGTGCCGCCGGCGGCTGGTCGGTGCGCACCGCGGACGGCGAGACGCTCGACGCCGCCGAGGTCGTCGTCGCCACGGGGTACAACCACACGCCCGTGCCGCCGGCGTGGCCGGGCGTCGAGGGGTTCCCGGGCGAGGTGCTGCACGCCTCGACGTACCGGAACCCGGCGCCGTACCGCGGTCGCGACGTCCTCGTCGTCGGCGTCGGGAACACCGGCGCCGAGATCGCGGTCGACCTGGTCGAGGGCGGGGCGTCGCGCGTCCGGCTCGCCGTGCGGACGGCGCCGCACATCGTGCGTCGGTCGAACTTCGGCTGGCCCGCGCAGGGCACGGGGATCGTGGTGCGGCACCTGCCCGTGCCGGTGGTCGACGCGATCGCCCGCGCCGTGGCGCGCGTCGAGGTCCCCGACCTGGCGCGGTACGGCCTGCCGCGCCCGACCACCGGGTTGTACTCGCGCGTCATGGAGGGGTCGGTGCCCGTGCAGGACGTCGGTCTGCTGGCCGCCGTGCAGGCCGGGAAGGTCGAGCCCGTCGCGGCCGTCGAGTCGGTCGACGGCGCGGAGGTCGTCCTGGCGGACGGGTCGCGGATCACGCCCGAGGTCGTGCTCGCGGCGACGGGCTACCGCCGCGGCCTGGAGGCTCTCGTGGGCGACCTGGGCGTGCTCGACGACCGCGGGCTGCCGACGGCGCACGGTCCGCGCCCGGCCGCGCCGGGGCTGTACTTCACCGGCTACACCAACCCGATCAGCGGCATGTTTCGCGAGCTGCGGATCGACGCCGGCCGGATCGCGCGCTCGATCGCGCGCGCACGGTCGACGGACCGCAGCCGGCAGGCGTCGCTGCCGACGGCCGTGACTCCGGGCTAGCCGGCCGCCCGCTGGCGCCACGCCCGCCAGGCGCCGGTCGACCACAGCGCCCACACGACGAGCAGCGGCTGGAACAGCAGGCGGATCGCGCGCGCACGGTCGGAGTCGAGGCCGAACGCGTCGGTGCGCGTGACCAGCTGGGAGATGTTGCCCGGGAAGATCGCGACGAAGAACGCCGCGGCGATCCCGCCGACGGTGACGCGCTGCTTGGGCAGGGCGACCAGCGCGCCGCCGAGCGCCAGCTCGACGACCCCGGACCCAACGACGACGGCGTCGGTGCTGAGCGGGATCCACGGCGGCACCTGCGCGCGGAACTCGGTGCGGCTCCAGCTGAGGTGGCTGGTACCCGCGAACAGCAGGCCCGCGCCGAGCGCGATCCGGCCGACGGTGCGGGCGATGGAGGGGCTCTCGCGGTCGGTCGGCGCCATCGGCCCAGCGTGTCACGCGCGGGTGCGCTGCGCTCAGCGGAGGAACCGGTAGCGCAGGTGGGTGGCCTGCGGCGTCGCGACGACCTCGGTGCGTTCCAGCTCGGTCAACCCGCCGCCGACGTGGTCCAGCAGTCGCTCCCCGCGGTGCAGCAGCACGGGCACGAGGTTGAGCAGCAGCTCGTCGGCCAGCCCTGCGGCGATGACCTGCTGGGATACGGCGGCCCCGCCCATGACCAGCACGTCCCGGTCGCCCGCGGCCGCCCGCGCCTGCTCGACGGCGCTCGCGATCCCGTCGGTGACGAAGGTGAAGTCGGCGCTCGTCATCGCCCGCGGCGCGTGCGGCCGGTGCGTCACGACGAAGGTCGGCACGGGGAAGGGCACGTCGCCCCAGAGCTCGACGCCGATGTCGTAGGTGAGCCGCCCGACCACGACCGCTCCGGTGCTCGCGCGCTGCCGGGCGGCGACCGAGGCGTCGTCGGCGTGAGCGGCGGTCCCGTCGTCGGGGAACAGCCACCTGTGCAGGCGCTCGCCGCCGACGCCCAGGGGGTTCGCGTCGGAGGTGTCCGGCCCCGCGCTGAAGCCGTCGAGCGAGACCGATGCGCTGACGCGGACGATGCCCATGCGCTCCTCCTCTGGTGTCTTTCACCATCGAGTGTGCCCCCAGGGGTTGCGCGCGTCGGATCGCCGGCCTACGTTGAAGGCGTCGCTTAATTAAGGAGTTGCTCACATGCCCGAACGGGACGCCCTCAGCGTGGTGTTCGCCGCGCTCGCGGACCCGACCCGGCGGGCGATCCTCACGCAGCTCTCGCAGGGGCCGACGACCGCCGGTGAGGTGGCCGCGCCGTTCGCGATGAGCAGGTCGGCCGTCTCGCAGCACCTGCGGGTGCTGGAGGAGGCCGGGCTCATCGAGCGCACGGTCACGGCCCAGTGGCGCACCTGCGCGCTGCGCACGGAGCCGCTGGACGAGGTCGCCGCCTGGGTCGACGGGCACCGTCGGCACTGGGAGGAGCGCTTCGATCTGCTGGACGAGCGACTGCGACAGACCCGACAACACTCAGGAGAGGCAGACCGATGATCGAGACGGACCAGACCCTGCAGAAGGCCTTCACCATCACGCGCATCTTCGATGCGCCGCGCGCCGAGATCTGGCGCGCGTGGACCGACCCCGACGAGGCCGCCGCGTGGTGGCACCCGCGCGGGGTCGAGACGCCCCGCGACTCCGTCGAGCTCGACGTGCGCCCGGGCGGGACGTACCGCTACACGATGGTCGCGCCCGACGGCAGCACCTACCCGACGAGCGGCACGTACCGCGAGGTGGTCGAGCCGTCGAGGCTCGTCTTCACCTGGGTCGACCCGGGCGACCCGGAGGAAGACGCCCCCGTGATCACCGTGACCCTGGAGGACCTGGGGCCGCGGACGCGCATGGTCTTCCACCTGGACGGCGTGGGTGGGGAGCCCGGCGACGAGAGCGTCTACGACGGGTGGGATTCCGCGTTCGACGTCCTGTCGGAGCGGCTCGCCTGACGCTTTCTGCGCCCGCCGCCCCGCCGGCCCTCGGGGGTCGGCGGGGCTCGGCGCGCGTCGCGCCGTAGGGCGACGACGACCACCAGTGGCCAGAGCGCCTGCGCGCCGGCGAGGGCGCGCTCGCTGAGGCCGACCGCATCGCCGTCGACCTGCAGCTCGACGACGAACACGCCGAGCAGGCCGACCAGCGCCGCGGAGGCGCCGAGACCCACGGCGGGCCGCAGGACGCCGGTCGCCCCGCGGCGCCGGGCGAGCGCGGGCCACAGGGCGAGAGCCCCGAAGCCGATGCCCGCCGCGATGCCGTGCGCCGTCGGGTATGCGTCGACCGGGAGGGCTGCGACCGCGAGCGTGGCGGCGCCGCCGAGCGCGTGCATCGCCCGGGCGGCGCGGGGGACCGGCCGCAGGCCTGCGGCGGTGACCATGTGCGCCACGCCGGTGATCGCGAGGCCCGTGGTCATGATCCAGGGGTCGGTCGCGGTCGACGCCGCGAGCGCGCTGATGGTCTCCTGCACGGCGTCGAACGATGGTTGCTGGGCGGCCGCGAGGGTCCAGCCGCCGATCATTGCGACGGGTGCGGCGATCGCGGACGCGAGCGCCCAGCGGGGGACGGTCATCGAGGGACTGCCCTTCCGGTCGGAGTTGTCGGAGACTGGGTTCGTGGCCGACCACCCCGACGGACGGGTCGTCGAGGACGACTTCGACGGGCCCGACCTCGATCCTGCCCGCTGGCTGCCGCACTACCTGCCGGCCTGGAGCTCGCGCGCGCTGACCGCGGCGTCGTACGAGCTCCGCGACTCCTGCCTGCACCTGTCCATCCCGCCGTCGCAGGGGCTCTGGTGCGCCGACGACCACCGCCCGCCCACGCGCGTCTCGGGCATCCAGTCCGGGAACTGGTCGGGGCCGGTGGGCGGAACTCGCGGGCAGCAGCCCTACCGCGACGGGCTCGTGGTCAAGGAGGCGCAGGAGGCGTTCCGCGGTTGGATCCCGTCCGGCGGGCTCCTCGAGCTGCGCGCCCGTGCCGTGGTGACGCCGCGGTCGATGGTGGCGTTCTGGCTGGTCGGGTTGGAGGACGAGCCCGAGCGGTCCGCGGAGATCTGCGTGATGGAGGTGTTCGGGGATGCGGTCCGTCCCGGGTCGGCGGAGGTCGGCGTCGGCCTGCACCCGTTCCGGGACCCCGCCGTGGTCGAGGACTGGGCGGCGGTGCGTCTGCCGATCGACGTCGCCGACTTCCACACGTACGCGGTCGACTGGGACCGGGAGCAGGCGGACTTCCTCGTCGACGGTGCAGTCGTGCGCAGCTGCGCGCGTCCACCGACGTACCCGATGCAGCTGATGCTGGCCGTCTTCGACTTTCCAGAGCGATCGGTGGGCGACGACGGCGACGCCGTGCCGGAGCTCGTCGTCGACAGCGTCCGCGAGCACGCGCGGCGCTGACGGCGCTGCTGGTCGTCGGTTGCTCGCTGCGTCGGCACGCGCACGCGTGGCGCCGACGCACCGCTGGAAGCAGGTCGTGTCGGCCGCCGGCTCGGAACGCGCACGCTGCCGTTCGCGGGCGCTCGTCGGGGCGGCGCGAGAGGTTCTGAGGGCGGTTCGACCTCAAGCCCAAGCTCGCTCGGGCCCATCACGTTGACGTTCTCCGCCGGACCTCGATGCTGGTGGGCGCTGGTCGAGGGGAGCCAACCGGGCGGGCGTGTTCGAACAGCCCTCGAGGCTCTGCCGGAGTTGCCAGTCGGCACCGATCCGTCGCGCGCGCGATCGCCGCCCACGAGACTGAGCCGCCCACAGCCCCCGTCGTCGCCGCCCTGGCCCACGGCTTCGCCGCCGGAAAGTCGATGCCAGCCGTTGTTCGTACACTTGTACGAACGGACGAGGCGGCGGATGTGGGGAGGTCTCGGGGATGACGGCGTTGTACGAGCTTGAGACCGGCGAGCTCGAGCTCCCGTGGCCGTCGTGGGTCGACACCGCCGAGGACTGGGATCCGCGCCCGTCGCCGACGCAGCCGCCCTCGACGCCACCCTCGCCGTCGCTGGCCGACTGGTCGGAGCCGTACGTCCCCGACCCGCTGCCGGAGTTCACGTTCGCCGTCCTCACCCCGTTCGCGCGCGGCCGCCAGGGCGATGGCGTGCCGATGCTCCCGGCGTTCCCGGTCGTCGAGCCGCGGCTCTCGGTGTCTGCGTTGGCGGGGATCCTCGAGCAGGTCGAGCCCGCCGACCTGCCTGGTGCCCACCTGGTCAACGCGATCATCGGCTGGGAGCAGACGATCGCGGCGGCGCAGGCCGAGCAGGCGTCGTTGGTGCGCGAGCTTGCATTCCGGAGCGGGCCGAATGCCCTCCGCGTCGCCGGTGACGAGCTGGCGAGCGCCCTGGTGTGCACGCGCCCGGCTGCCGAGCGGCTGGTCGTCCGCGCGGAGCTGGCGGCTGAACACCCGTCGCTGTCCGATGCCTGGTCCGCCGGCCTGGTCGGAGCCCGGAAGATCGACGTCATCCTCGACGAGGTCGCGGTGGCCGACCGTGCGTCCGCCGCCGGTGTGGTGGCGGACGCCGTCGCCGCCGCCGGCGAGATGACGGCACCGCAGCTCGCCCGGCACGTCCGTGCAGCCGTGATCGGCGCGGATGCCGCGGCCGCTGAGCGTCGGGCCGCCAAGCAGCGCGCGGACCGACGCGTGGAGCTGACTCCCGTGCGCGACGCGATGGCGTGGATCGGGGCGTACCTGCCCGCCGACCAGGCGCTGGCGGTGTTCACCACGGTGGACGCGCTCGCCGGTACGACGCGGGTCGGCGGCGACGAGCGCACGGCGGACCAGCGGCGCGCGGACGCGTTCGCGGACGTCTTCGTGGGCATCCTCGAACGGCAGACGACGCCCGACGGACAACCGCTGCCCACGCGCGGCGGCCAGCGTGTCGCCGTGCAGCTCACCGTCGCGGCCACCACCCTGCTCGGGCTGGACGACGCTCCGGGCCACCTCGGGTCGTACGGTCCGATCCCCGCGTCGATGGCACGCGAGCTCGCCCAGGACGGCACGTGGCGTCGGGTGCTGACCGACCCGGCGGGCCAGGTGTCCGAGGTCGGGTCTGTCGCCTACCGACCGGGCGCAGATCTGACCCGGCTGGTGCAGGCGCGGGACCAGACCTGCACCTTCCCCGGGTGCCGGCAGCCCGCGGCGCGCTGCGACCTGGACCACCGCGAGCCCTACGACCACGGCCGGTCGGGTGAGGGGCAGACGTGCGAGGCGAACCTCCACTGCCTGTGCCGCCATCACCACCGGGCCAAGACCGAGGGCCGCTGGAAGGTCACGTACGACCGAGCCACCGGCGTCTCCACCTGGACCAGTCCACTGGGCCTGACCTACGCGAGACGTCCACAGCCCGTCCTGGCAGCAGCGTCGTCGTACGAGCACCTGCGCCCGTCCACCGCACCACCCCCGCCACGTGACTGGGGCGACCCGCCGTTCTGACCCGGCGAAACACCGGACCGCGCCACCAGGCGACGGGGTCGGACCGGCGAACGCGCCTGACTACGCGTCAACTCGGGCCGTGAAACCCCAGGCCCTGAAACTCGGCTGACCACGCGGCTACGGCTGGGCATGTGAGCACCCTCGACGCGCCGGGGCTCATCCGTGCGCGCTGTTCGACACCCCTGACGGTGGCAGGTTCTTGGGGTCGGGCGTTCGCTCCGGCCGGGCGCCGGACTGTCGGGTGGGGACTCCCGAGCGGCTTACTCTCGACACATGAGCGTGCTCACCAGGAACAATGTCGTGCTCGCCGGCGTGCCCGGCGCGCCGGCGATGGTGTTCGCGCATGGGTTCGGGTGCGACCAGAGCATGTGGCGGTTCGTGGCTCCCGCGTTCGAGGCGACGCACCGGGTGGTTCTGTTCGACCACGTGGGTGCGGGCGGCTCGGATCTCACTGCCTACGACCCGGAGCGCTACGGCTCGCTCGACGGCTATGCGGACGACGTCGTCGAGCTGCTGGACGAGCTCGACCTGGGGCCCGCGGTGTTCGTCGGCCACTCGGTCAGCGCGATGATCGGCGCACTGGCCTCGACCCGGCGGCCCGACCTGTTCGATCGGCTGGTGCTCGTCGGCCCGAGCCCGCGGTACGTCGACGACGAGGGATACCGCGGCGGGTTCAGCGCCGTGGAGATCGACGAGCTGCTCGAGACGATGGACGACAACTACCTCGGCTGGTCGACGTTCATCGCGCCGGTCATCATGGGCAACGCCGACCGGCCGGAACTGGGCGAGGAGCTGACCAACTCGTTCTGCCGGACGGACCCGGCGATCGCCAAGCGGTTCGCGCGGACCACCTTCCTGTCCGACAACCGCGACGACCTGGCTGCCGTGACCACGCCGGCACTCGTGCTGCAGTGCCGGCAGGACGTCATCGCGCCGCCCGAGGTCGGGCAGTACGTGCACGAGCACCTCGCGGGCAGCGAGCTCGTGCTTCTCGACGCCGTCGGGCACTGCCCCAACCTGAGCGCGCCCGACCAGGTGGTCGACGCCATCACCGCCTACCTGGCCCATGCCCCCGTCCGGGCGTAGCCACGCCTGGGACGTCGCGCCGGTCGCGCTGCTGCGGCTCGACGCCGACGGGACGATCGTCGACGCCAACCGGATGTTCCTCGAGTGGGTCGGCCGCGAGCCCGATGAACTCGTCGGCGCCACGCGGTTGAGCGAGCTGCTCTCGGTGGGTGGCCGGATCTACTGGGAGACCCACCTGTCACCGCTGCTGCACATGCAGGGCCGGATCGACGAGGTCGCGGTCGAGCTGCGGGGACCCGACGGTCGGATGCCGGTCCTGATGTCCGCGCGCGCGTGGGCCACCGACGACGGCGAGCGTGTGGTGGACGTCGCGCTGTCCCGCGCCGTCGAGCGGTCCCGCTACGAGCGCGAGCTGCTCGCGGCGCGGACCGCCGCTGATTCGGACGCGGCGCAGAAGGCGTCCGTCGCGCACGAGCTGCAGCTCGCGCTGCTCACCACCAACCTGCCGACGGACGGCCGCTTCCTCGTGTCCACGGAGTACCGGCCGGGTGTGCAGGCCCTCGAGGTCGGCGGCGACTGGTACGACGCCTTCCTGCTCGACGACGACCGACTCGCGGTCGTCGTCGGTGACGTGGTCGGGCGAGGGCTGCGCGCCGCCACGGCCATGGGTCAGCTGCGCAGCGCGGTCCGTGCGGTCGCCGAACCAGGCGTGGGGCCCGCGGCGCTGCTCGGGCGTCTCGACCGGTTCGTCGAGCAAACCGCGGTCGGCTTCATGGCCACCCTCGCGTACGTGGAGATCGAGCTGGACACCGGCCGCGTGCGGTACGCGTGCGCGGGCCATCTCCCACCGCTTCGGCTGACGGCGGCGGGCGGGCACGAGTTCCTCTGGGCGGGGCGGTCCACGCCGCTCGGGATCGGCACCGATCGGGTGGAGGCCGAGGCGACCCTCCTCCCGGGCGACCTTCTCGTGCTCTACACGGACGGCCTCATCGAGCGCCGCAATCGTTCCCTGCGCGAGGGCCTCGACGCCCTCGCGGAAGCGAGCGCCGCCCTGCTGGAACCGGGCGGCTCGGTGTCGTCGCTGGTCACGGACCTGCTCGCGCACGCGGGCGACGAGCGCGACGACGTGTGCGTGCTCGTCATGGCGTGGTCGGGTGACGGATAGCGAGCGGAGTAAGACGGTCGTCGGTGGGCACCTCTGCGGCCCACCGACGACCGTCAGCGTCTGACCGCGGTCAGAGCCCCGGGTTCGCGTTGTGCACGAGCTCCAGCGCCATCTCCGGGAACCAGTCGCCCGCGGCGGGGTCGGCGTAGCCGCGGACGGGGTCGATGCCGCCGGCCGGGTCCCACCGGGTGCACTCGCCGTCGGACTCGCCCGGAATCTTCACCCACAGGTAGGCGTCGACGTAGGGGCTACCGGTGGTCAGGGTCGGCTTGAGCCCGAGGCCGCGCTCTGGCGGGTTGCACCAGACCTGGGGGTCACCGGAGGGGTGGTCGGCGGGTGCGGTCCACGGACCCTGCCCGTTGCGGCTCGTGTCGATGACGGCGTGCTCCAGGACGTCGGGGCCGCTGGGCGCGCCCGCGGCGTTGGTGACCTCCTTGGTGTACCAGTCGTCGGTCTTCGTCCAGGTGCTGAAGTCGGCCGGGTCGGCCGGGTAGTACTGCGACGCGCAGTACTCGAAGTGGCCGACGCGCCAGCCGCCCTCGGCCGTGTTCGTCCCGTACCAGAGGCACTGCGAGATCCAGGAGGCGAACTTGACCTGGCGCTCGGACGTCTCGTAGTTGGACACGTTGAGGAAGAACCCGTCGGCCTTCTCGACGCCGGCCTTGTGCAGGCGGTCGGAGATGTCGCCGACGCCCAGCCAGCCGGAGTGCGTGCCGTCGAGGTAGACGGAGGTGTTCGGCAGGGCGGTGAGCCGGTCGACCGCGCCGTTGACCTGCGTGAACCGGTCGGCGGCGGCGGTGGCCGGGTCGAGCTCGGCGGGCTGGCACCACTCCTTCGCCCCGTTGATCGTCGTGTACCAGGGGATGATCCCGAGGCCGTCGGGCTCGAGCAGCACGATCGCCTGGCCGTCGCCGACGCCGGCGGCGAACGCGTCGATCCACGCCAGGTAGGACGCGGTGTCCGCCGCGCCGCCCGCGGAGTACTGGGCGCAGTCGCGGAACGGGAGGTCGTACGCGACCAGCACGGGGATCGAGTGCGTGATCCGGGCCTGGAGCATGGTCTTCTGGACGGCCTTCTTGACTTCCTTGGGCGTCCCCGAGGTGAACCAGACGGCCTGCGGCGTGGCGGCCATCGTGGTCAGCTCCGCGGCATCGGCCCACTGGTGCGTCTTGACCAGCTGCTTGATCTGTTGGACGGCGCCTGTGTCCGGCGGGGGAGTGAAGAGCCGCGTGGCCGGCGGCGGCGCGTGGTGGCCGCGGCCGTCGTGAGCCGCGGCGGGGGCCGCAACGGCGAGTGAGAGCGCTACCACACTGGCGGTAGCGAGCAGCATCGAGCGGGTGCGGGGCAGGGGTCTGGACACGGAGTCTCCTACGTCGTTGTCGGATGACCGTTCGCGAGCGACGGGCGTGAGCCGTCCCGGGAAGCATGACAATCCGGGCGCTCGAGCACAAGGTATACCGGTAAGGAAGATTCCGGAGGTGGGCAGTAGAGGCACGGGAGCCTGGCTCACGGAAACCACGCGCGGCGGTGTACAGGGGGTGCCGCCGCGCGTGGCGGCCGGGTGGACAGCGGGGTCAGAAGACTCGGTTGGCGATCTCCGCGGGCGCCAGCAGAAGCTGCTTGATCTCGTCGTCGAGCTTCACCAGCGTGAGCGAGGCGCCGGCCATGTCGAGCGACGTGCAGTACTCGCCCACATAGCTGCGTCCCACGGTGATGCCCTGCGCGGCGAGCTTCTCGTGCGCCAGCCCGTACAGCAGGTACAGCTCGCTGATCGGGGTGCCGCCCAGGCCGTTGATCATGAGCGCGACCTCGTCGCCCGACGAGTACGGCAGGTCGGGGACCACCGCGCCGAGCAGCTCGTCGACGATCTCGTCGGCGCTCACCAGCTTGGCGCGGCGGCGACCGGGCTCGCCGTGGATGCCGACCCCGACCTCCATCTCGTCGTCCGCGAGCTCGAACAGGGGGGAGCCCTTGGCCGGCGGCGTGCACGGGGTCAGCGCGATGCCCATGGTCCGGGTGACGGAGTTGACCTTCTCGCCGATCCGCACGAGCTCCTCCAGCGAGGCGCCGGCCTCCGACGCGGCCCCCACGGCCTTCATGACGAAGAAGTTCCCCGCGACGCCGCGCCGGCCGACCGTCCAGGTCGAGTCCTTGACGGCGACGTCGTCGTTGATGAACAGCGTCTTCACGTTGAGGCCCTCGGCCTCGGCCAGCTCGGCGGCCATCTCGAACGCCATCTTGTCGCCGGTGTAGTTGTTGACCAGCAGCAGGACGCCCTTGTCCGAGGCCAGCAGCTTCGCCGTCTCCAGCACGTACTCCATGGGCGGCGCGGCGAACACGTCACCGGGACACGCCCCGTCGAGCATGCCCTTGCCGACGACCATCACGTGCGCCGGCTCGTGGCCGGACCCGGACCCCTGGATGATCGACACCTTGTCGTGGCTCGGGGCGTCGGCCCGCATGATCAGGTTGTACTCGGGGACGTAGCGCAGGGTGTCGGGGTTGGCCAGGGCGATGCCCTTGAGCATCTCGGGGACGAAGTTCTTCGGGTCGTTGACGAACTTCTTCATCAGTCATTCCTCCACATCGTCGTGTTCTTCTGACCTGCCGCCGCGCCGCCCCCGGACGCGGACGTGTGTCACCAGGTGTCGGCGATCCGCTCCGCCAGCACCGCGATCGCTATCGCGCCCGGGTCGACCGACCCGATGCTGCGCTCGCCCGTGTACGACGCCCGGCCGCGGCGGGCCTGCATCGGCTTGGTCGCCTCGGCCGCGTCGCGCGCGCTCACAGCAGCAGCGCGCGCGATGTCGGGTGCCGACGAGCCCGCGGCGAGCTCCTTCTCGATCGTGTCGGTCATGGGCGCGAGGGCGTCGAGGAGCGTCTTCTCCCCGAGGTCGGCGCCGCCGCGCGCCCTGATGCCCTCGATGGCGGCCCGCAGCATCGCGACCACGTCGTCGCCCGTGACCTCCTGCTTGCCCTTGACCTGCCCGGCCGCCCGGAGGAACGCGGTGCCCCAGATCGGTCCCGACGTGCCACCGATCCGGCCCGTCATCACGATGGCGACCTTCTGCAGGAACGTGCCGGTGTCGCTGCGGTCGAACGTGTCCCACTGGGTCTCCACGTTCTCGAAGCCGCGCGCGAGCGAGAACCCGAAGTCCCCGTCGCCGACGACGGAGTCGAGGTCGCCGAAGTACTTCTCGTTCTCGACGCAGGTATGGGCGATGGTGCGGACGACGGACTCGACGCGGGCATCGGACACGGCGCTTCGCTCTCTCTCGGGATCGGCAGCTTCGGGGACTATGGCGTCTGCAGGAGGCGCTCGACGTGGGACAGCTCGACCTGCCCCTGGATGTCGAGGCCGTGCGGGTCGGCCAGGACGGTGGCGGGACTGTCGGGGAGGTCGCCCAGCGAGCTCACGACGAGCGACGCGCCGGTGAAGTCCTCTTCGGCGGTGTAGCTGCTCACCGTGACGACCGTCCGCAGCCCGGCCCCCAGCGCGGCCCGCAGGCCGTTGGCGCTGTCCTCGACGACGACGACCTGCTCCGGCCCGACCCCGAGCTCGCGCAGGGCGAGCAGGTAGATGTCGGGCGCCGGCTTCTTCTTGGGGACGACGTCACCGGCGAACACCGCGAACTGCGCGGCGAGCTCCTCGCCGACGGCATGCTCCAGGACGGCCCGCACCGAGGCCTCGGCCGACGTCGACGCGACCGCGAGCCGCCAGCCCGCGGCCGACGCGTCGGCCACGATGCGCGCGATGCCCGGCCGCCCCGGCATCACGCCGTCGGCGACCATCGCCGTGTAGTGCGCGGTCTTGGCCTTGTGCCAGCGGGCGATCAGGTCGCGCTGCTCGTCGGGGTCGACGGGCAGGTGCGCGGTCTCGACGAACACGGGAGTGAACACCGTCGCGAGCCGCTCCTTCCCACCGCCGATCGCGAGGAGCTGCCCGTACTCCTGCTCGCTCCAGTGGATCGGCAGACCGGCGTCGGCGAACGTCTGGTTGAACGCGGGCAGGTGGCCGTCGCGCTCGGTGTCGGCGAGCACGCCGTCACAGTCGAAGATCAGCGTCGGGCTCATGAGGTGCTCCCGGCGCTCATCGGTCGGCCCTGCCCGCGGCGCCGAACTCCTCGATGTGCACCGCGATCGCGGCCTGCACGGCGGCGGAGATGTCCCGGAACATCGAGGGTGGGTCCCACTTGTCGCGGGCGCGTGCCTCGGCCAGGTGCTTCTCGGCCGAGCGCATGTACGCGACCTTGACCCCGGTCGAGATGTTGATCTTCGAGACGCCGGCGCCGATGAACCTCGCGAAGTCGTCGGCGGATAGCCCGGTCCCGCCGTGCAGGACGATCGGTCGGTCCGTCAGGGCGGCGAGCTCGCGCACGCGCTCGGGCAGCAGCACCGGCTGGGCCTTGTACTCCCCGTGCGCGGTGCCGAGCTGGGGGGCCAGCAGGTCGACGCCCGTGCGCTCGGCCACCCCGGCCAACGTCTCGACGTCGTAGGAGTGCAGGGAGACGTCGGAGCCGACGCCGTCCTCGACCCCGATGATGTTCTCGAGCTCGGACTCGACGTCGACCCCGGCGGCGTGCGCCTCCGCGACCACCTCGGCGGTCTCGCGCTCGGCGGTGGCGAGGTCCCGGTTCGAGGCGTCGAACAGCACGGACGACCAGCCCGCGCGGACGACGTCCGAGATGACGGCCCGGTCGGGGCAGTGGTCGAGGTGCAGGGCGACGGGCACGGGGACGTCGGCGGCCGCGGACCGAAACATGGTGGTGACCAGGTCGGTGCCGATCGAGCGGACGGTCTTCACGGAGATCTGGATGATCATCGGCGAGCTCGCGGCCACGGCGGCGGCGATCACGGCGCGCAGGCTCAGGTCGTCGAGGATGTTGACAGCGGGGACGGCGTAGCCGTGCTCGCGAGCGATCCGCGTCATCGTCAGCGTCGACGAGATCATGCTCAGCCCTCCCGGGGAGCGGCCCTGCGTGACCGGGTGGCCTCGTCGTCGTGGGACGAGCGCGCTCCCGATCGACCAGGACCGCATCGTCCCGATCATTTCGCAGTCTAGACACGTCTGCTCCGGCGGCGAGTGGGGGCCCGGGCAGCGACGCGGCTGGTCTCGCTCGCGCTCGAGGCTGCGTCGCAGGGCGTGCGCGAGCGGCTCGCGCTCGGCGAGGCAGACGAGGTTGACGTGGCCGCCCGCCCTCCAGCTGCAGGAGGTGATCGCCGACGGCCTGTCGCAGCCGTTCGAGTACTCCTCGATCGTGTTCCCGCGGCGACCGGATGCGGCTCCGGTCCGACGACGACCGGGGAGTCAGTCCTCGAGCAGCCCGCCGCCGACCCACGAGCCGATGGCGGTCACGTCGCCCGGGCTGAGCTGCATGCGGGCACCGCGGCACAGCCCGACCACGTTCTCCGTCCACGCCAGCGCGAGGTCGCCTGCACCCGTCGTCGGCGTGAGCTCGAGGCCGGCGAAGATGATGCCGCCGATGACGAAGTTGACCGTCGAGCGGCCGACCTGCGCGCCCGCCTTCTGGCAGGCGTCCCGAACGCGCCTCGACGTCTCGGCGCGGTCGAACGGGTGCGCCGCGAGATCGGCGGCCAGCGCAGTCAGCAGCACGCGGTAGTTCGACTGGCTCAGACCCGGGGTGTCCGTCACCGCGACGACCTGACGTTGCAGGGCACTCGAGGACGTATCCGTCACCGCACCTGGCAGGTCGGCCTCGCCGAACCGGTTGGCATCCCAGACGAAGCCCGGCGGCCGGGACGAGACGCCGACCTCGGGCACGTTCTTGGCCAGCCACGGCAGGAAGCCCCCGGCGCCCGCCCACCGAGTCTCCGGCAGCGAGGGTTCGGTCTTCTGCGCCAGCTGGGCGATCGTGCCGAGCGGGACGGGCCGGTCGGCGGTCCGGACGCGCTGCAGGACGGCCTTGCGGGCGGGAGTGCTGGCCGGCGGCGTCTCGACGGCGGTCGCCTTCTTCGAGCGCGCAGGCGCCGCGGTGGCCGGTGCGACGCTGACGGCGGGCGCCTCGGTCGCGACCGGCGCCTCGGTGACCGCGCTGTCGACGGCGAGGGTCGACGCCGTCTGCGTGACCAGGTCGGCCAGGTCGTCGGCCGTGACCACCGCGTCGGCCACGGAGCGGTAGGCGCTCGCGGCGGGGCTGGCGGTGATGATCGTGACGCGCCGGTCGGCGGCGCGGCAGCGCAGGGCGAGGGGAGTGAAGTCGGCGTCGGCGGACACGATGACGAACTCCTCGTAGTGGGTCGACGCGGCGAGGGCGTCGACGGCGTCGAGGACGAGGTTGATGTCGGCGCTGCTCTTGCCCTGCTGGGTCAGCGACGGGCAGTCGACCACCTGGAATCCGGCACGCGTGAAGTTGGGGCGGAACTGCGAGAACCTCGACGGGTTGAGGTAGCAGGCGCGGATGAGGAAGCGACGGGTGAAGTCGCCCTCGGAGTCGCTGCCGGTCTCGAGCTCGCCGAGCCAGTGCGCCGGGTTCGTCGCGAACGCCTCAGCGGCCACGGGGTCGAGGCGCTGCAGGCCGATGTACACGTTGTCGAAGTCGACGAACAGGGCGGTACGAAAACGCCGAGCGGCGTCGACGCGGTCGGCAGAGGTCACGCTCGTGGAGGTCACCCGAGCATCTTCCCTGCTGACGCGGACGGACGCGTACCAGAACGGGTGTCGACGACGAGCTCACTATCGGCGACGGACGACGGGCCAGGTCATCGACGGGCCTCGGCGACTCACTCCGCAGCATCGGCTGCGGGCCGCGCAGCCAGCAGGAACGCCTCGACGGGGGCCTTGTCGAGCCCGAGCGCGGCGACCGGTCCGGTCCCGTCGTCGGCCTCCAGCAGGGCGAGCAGGACGTGACCGGTGTCGACGCCCTCGTCGTCGAGACGCGCGGCCTCGCGGAACGCCAGCTCGAGCGCCTTCTTGGCGCCGGCGTCGAACGGGATGAGGGCGGGCACGGGGGAGACTGCCGGCGCGAGGGCGGCGGTGAGCGTGGCGCGGGCGTCGGAGATCGACGTGCCCTGGGCCGCGACCGCGCGTGCGGCGACGTCGTCTGGTGCGCCGAGCAGGCCCAGCGCCAGGTGCGCCGGCGTGATCTGGGCGTTGCCGGCGGCGTGCGCCTCGTTCTGCGCCGCGACGACGACGCTGCGGGCGGCGTCGGTGTAGCGGCCGAAACCCTGCGCAGCGGAGGGCTCGGACGGCGTCCCGGGGTCCTTGGCCACGAACCGCTTCTGCGCGGCCTGCTTGGTCACGCCCATGCTCGCGCCGATCTCGGTCCACGACGCGCCGGACCGGCGGGCCTGGTCGACGAAGTGGCCGATGAGGTGGTCGGCGATGTCGTCGAGCGACTGCGCCGTGAGCACGGCGGTCGAGAGCTGGTCGAGGACGGTCGGCTGGGTCGTGGTGATGGCCTGGATGAGGTCGTCGAGCCGGACGGGGTTCTGGAGGCGAGTCGTCGTCATGCGTCAACCCTAGGTTGACGATGAACGAGGCGTCAACCGAGTGTTGACGCGCCGCCGGGGGCAGACTGGCGAGGTGCATCTGCTTCAGGGCGCCGGCCTGCCCGGCGAGACCTCGTACACCGAGCACCTCCGCGTCCCCGCGCTGAGCGTCGGCACCTACGTTCTCCGCGTCGGAGACGTCGACGGTCAGCAGCCGCACACCGAGGACGAGATCTACGTCGTCCTGCGGGGTCGGGGGCGGCTGTGGACACCCGACGTGACCGTCGACGTGGGTCCAGGCGACGTCGCGTTCGTGCCCGCGCTCGAGCCCCACCGGTTCGTCGACATCGCGGAGGAACTGCACGTGCTGGTCGTCTTCGGGCCGGCGGAGCACGGCAACGCGGGCAGCTCTGCGGAGCCCGACGGTGCGGCGGCGTCGCGATGATCCGCCACCGCGTCGTCGTCCACGGGTTCGTGCAGGGCGTCGGCTACCGGTGGTCGCTGTCCCGCGAGGCGCGTCGGCTCGGGGTGCAGGGCTGGGTGCGCAACCGCTCGGACGGGACCGTGGAGGCCGTCCTCGAGGGCGCCGACGAGGCCGTCGACGCCCTCGAGTCGTGGTGCCGCTCCGGACCGGGCGGGGCCGGGGTGTCCGGCGTGGACGTCACGATCGAGAACCCGGAAGGGCTGACCGGGTTCACGATCGAGCCGTAGGCACCTACGCGGCCGCCGCCGCCGTCGCCGACCCGCGCAGCGCCGCACACACGGCAGCCGACGGGAACGACGCGTTCGACGACGCCGTCCAGCGGGCGACGGGCCGCCCGTCCGGCCGCACGACGACGGCGCCGTCGTCGCCGAGGCGCAGCGCCTTCGCGGCTGACGTGTCGACGCGACGGACGTCCACGGGGACGCCGTGCGCCGACCCCTGGACCACGCGAGCGTCCGGTCCGGCCAGGACCGTGAGACCGTCGCCCAGCAGGTCGAGCGTCGACGTCCGGCCATCCGGCAGCCACGCGTGCGGGATCCGGTCGACCAGGTCGTCGAGGTAGTCCTCGGAGACGTCGCGCTGGTCGGCGGCCACGGCCGAGCGCTGCATGTTGCGCAGACCGACGGGCCGACGCTCGGCCTCGTAGCTGTCGAGCAGCGACTCGTGCGCCCAGCCGCGAAGCACCCAGCCGAGCTTCCAGCCGAGGTCGTACCCGTCGTGGATCGCCGTGTTCATGCCGGCCGCGCCGCGCGGGGTCATGCGGTGCGCGGCATCGCCGACGAGGAACGCCCGACCCTGCCGGTAGCGCGACGCGATCTGCGCCGTGAACGTGAAGTCGCCGGTCCAGACGATCTCGGGGTCGAGGTCCGGTGCGCCGGCTCCGGCCCGGATGAGCTCGACGAGCCGCTCGCGCGGGTAGTCGTCGCGCGTCTCGGTCGTCGGGTCCCAGGTCATCGAGAAGACCCAGCGGTCGACGCGGTCGGTCGGCAGGAACACCCACGGCGGACCCGGCCGGGCCACCATGTAGAGCCCGTGCCGTCGCTCGCCGACGACGTCCGCGACCGGCCCCCGGAACAGCACGGCCAGGTATGCGCCGAGGTCGCCGGGGCCCTCCATCGCGATGCCCGTGCTGCGGCGGACCGCGCTGTGGGCGCCGTCCGCGCCGACCACGTACTGGGCGCGCACGGTCGACGTCTCACCGTCACGGCGCAGCGTCACCGTGACGCCGCCGTCGTCCTGGTCGAGCGCGACCAGCTCGGTGCCCAGCCGGACCTCGGTGCCGGGAAGCGAGAGCAGGTGCTCCAGCAGCACGGGCTCGAGGTGGTCCTGCGGTGCGATGGCGGTCGTCGTCGGGCTGAGCGACGCCGCGACCTCGGTGGACGGGAAGCCCATCGACATCTCGACGCCGTCGGTCGAGGCGAGCGAGCGGCCGATCCAGCCCGTCTCGCTGACGTCGATCGCGCCCGCGCGCACCGCGTCCTCCAGGCCCCAGGCCCGCATCAGCTCCATGGTGCGCAGGTTGATCCCGGTGGCTCGGGGGAACGGGGACAGCGCGGTCCGCCGTTCGACGACGAGCGTGCGGACGCCGTGGCAGGCAAGCGCGATCGCGGCGGTGAGTCCGGCGGGACCGGCGCCGACGACGACGACGGTCGGGGTGGTGGTGAGTGGCATGGTCGTGCTCTTCCTGTGGGATGTTTCATCGGACATGGTGTCTTTCACAAGACAGAGTGTCTTTTGTCGGACTTGATGTCAAGTGAAAGTAGGATGTTCGTCGTGACGACGCGGAAGTACACCCAGCAGGCGCGGGCCGTGGCGGCCGACGAGACCCGTCGGCGGATCCTCGACGCGATGCGCGACCGGCTGCGCGCTGCCCCGAGCGAGGCGCTCAGCATCGAGCGGGTCGCGCAGGAGGCGGGCGTGGCGAGGTCGACGGTCTACCTCGTGTTCGGCTCGAAGGCGGGGCTCTTCGAGGCGCTCGGACAGGACCTGCTCGAGCGGACGGGGTTCCAGCGGATCGTCGACGCCGTGGCGTTGCCTGACGCCCGAGACGCCGTCCGGCAGTCGCTCGTCGCCGCCGCTGCGGTCTACGCGGCCGAGCGGGACGTCTCGCGGACCATCTACTCGATGTGGTCGCTCGAGCCCGAGGCGGTGCGCCGCGCGTTCGAGGTGGTCGAGCGTGGGCGCGCCGAGGGGCAGCGACGGCTGGCCGAGCGGCTCGCGGAGGAGGGGCACCTCCGGTCCGACGTCACGGTCGACGAGGCGACCGACATCCTCTGGGTCATCAGCAGCTTCGAGACCTTCGACCAGCTCTACACGGGCCGTGGCCTGGACGAGGAGGGCGTCGCCGCGAGGCTGGGCGCGATGGCGGAGCGGGCGCTCTGGGAACGGTGAGCGTCACCGCAGCCAGACGCGCAGCCGGCCGACCGGCTCGAAGCCCGCGCTGACCGGCGGGACGACGTCCGGCCCCGACTCGTAGCCGACCAGCGGGAACGGCCCGAGCTCGCGGCGGGCGACCATCGTCAGCTCGGACCACACGACCTCCGGCTCGATCCGCAGCGCGCGCACGTTCGAGACGCCGACGACGGGGCTGTCACCGGACCGGTTCAGCGCCGCGACGCCGATCGGGCCGTCGGCGTCCGCCGCCAGCAGCAGCCGGACGGCGGGGTCGTCGAGCACGGTGGGCGTGATCGCGGCTGACCCGTGCGCGGCGAGCCACTGCGGGAGCGTCGCGGCGTCCACCGCCCGCCACGGCAGCCCCGGGACCATCGGCGACCGCGCAGGGCGGGTCAGCCACTGCGCCTCGAACAGCACCGCATAGCCGTGCGGCGCCAGGTCCAGGTCGGCGAACGAGTCCTTCACCGACGCGCCGGGGGAGTCGTCGATCGCGCCCAGCACCTCGGCCGCACTCACGCCGGGCCGCAGCGTGACGGCATCCGGATACGCCTCCGGGGAGCGTCGCGGCGTCGACCACAGTCCCGGCCGGGACTCCGTCGGCGCACCGGCCGCGCGGACGACGAGGTCGCACCAGGAGGCGTTGTTCGCGGCAGCCGCGGCGGCGGTAGGCCCTGACACGACGCCCACTCTGCCCGCTACGGTGCTGTGCGGGGGGCAGACGCACGGAGGTGGCATGCCCGGGTTCCGGCACGCAGGACGTCGCGCGGTCGCGGCGCTCATCGACGGCGCAGCGGTCGCCGTCCCGCTGGCGGCGGTCGCCGCCGTCAACGCACTGGCGATCCGGCGGGGTGCCGCACCGCCGATCACCCTGGCTCGGCGTCCCCGGCTGATGGTCCCCGTCCTGGTGACCATCCCGGCCGCCCTGGTCCTCGGACTTGCCGACGCCCACGGCGGCACCCCGGGCATGCGCGCCCTCGGCCTGGCGACGGCGCCGGTGGGCGGCGGTGACCTCACCGTCGGCGCCGCGGTGCTCCGCCGGGCGGTCACCACGACGCTGCCCTGGGAGCTCGCCCACCAGGGAGTCTGGTCGGCCCGCGGCGAGCAGAACGTGGCCGCGGCGCTGCTGCTGGGCTCGTCCTACGCGTGCCTGATCGGCCTGGCGGTCCAGGCGGCCCGCGGCGACGGGCGCACCGTGGCCGACCTCCTGGCGGGCACCATCGTCCTCGACGTGCACGACGTCCCGGCGCCATGATCGGGGTGACGCACGGGAGGGCACATGAGCTGGATCCGCGAGGCGAGCGAGGACGACGACCCCACCGGCGAGGTCGCCGCGGCGTTCGAGAAGGACCGGGCGACGCTGGGGTACGTCGCCAACTACACCCGGGTGTTCGCCCGCCGGCCCGCGGTCCTGCGCGGGTGGCAGGGGCTGAACGGAGCCATCAAGGGGATGGACGCGCGACGCTACGAGGTCGCGACGACATCCGCCGCCCTGCGGTTGCGGTCCAGCTACTGCGCGCTCGCGCACGGCGGCGTCCTCGCGCGCTCGCACATGAGCCCGGACGCGGTGCGCGCGCTCGCGCAGGGTGACGACGCCGACGAGCTGACCGAGGTCGACCACGCGGTCGCTCGGCTCGCCGACAAGGTCGCCGCGGGCGCCGCCGACGTGCGGCCCGACGACCTGGACGAGCTGCGCGGGCTCGGGTTCACCGACGACGAGGTCCTCGACGTGGTCCTCGCCGCCGCGGCACGCGGCTTCTTCAGCACGGTGCTCGAGGCGGTGGGCGTGGAGCCGGACGCGGCGTACTCGGCGCTGGACGGACCCATGCGGGACGCGCTGACGGTGGGGCGGCCGATCGCCTCGGCCTGACGGGCCACTGGGGTTGCACAGCGTCCGCGCGGAGCGCCGACAGACCCGCTGCGTGCACAAGGGGGCGCTCCCCGATCCGCCGCACGGTCCTCGTCGGCACGCCGGCGCTCTCGTTGTCCGTGGTGGCGCGGCCCGGGCACCTGACGGGCCAGCTCAGGCGGTGGGCACGTCCCGTCGCGCCGGACCCACGTACTGGCTGAGGGGCCTGATCAGCGAGTTGGCGCCGAGCTGCTCCATGATGTGCGCGGTCCAGCCCGTGATCCGGCTCGCGACGAACAGGGGGGTGAACGTCGGGGTGTCGAACCCCATGAGGTGGTACGCGGGGCCGGTGGGGTAGTCGAGGTTGGGCAGGATGTTCTTGCGCTCGGTCATGGCCGACTCGAGGGCGTCGTACAGGTCGAGCATGTCTGCCCGGTCGTAGTGCTCGACCAGCGTCACCAGCGACTCGTGCATGGTGGGCACCCGGGAGTCGCCGTGCTTGTAGACGCGGTGGCCGAAGCCCATGATCTTGCGCTTGCTCGCCAGGGCGTCGTCGAGCCAGGCCGCGGCGCGGTCGGCCGTGCCGATCTCCTCGAAGGTGTGCATGACCGCCTCGTTGGCACCGCCGTGCAGCGGCCCCTTGAGCGCGCCGATCGCGCCCGTGACGGCCGAGTGCAGGTCCGAGAGCGTCGAGGCGATGACCCGCGCGGTGAACGTCGACGCGTTGAACGAGTGCTCCGCGTAGAGCACCATCGACACCTCGAACGCGTGGACCACGACGGGGTCGGGCAGCTCGCCGAACGTCACCCAGAGGAAGTTCTCCGCGAACCCGAGGTCCTGGCGGGGCTCGATCGGCTCCTCGCCGCGCCGCCGCCGCTGGTCGAGCGCGACGATCCCCGGCAGCTGGGCGAACAGGCGCACGGACTTGGCCAGGTTCGCCTCGGGCGACGAGTCCTCCGCGGTCGGGTCGTGCGCGCCGAGCACGCTGACCGCCGTGCGGACGACGTCCATCGGGTGGCACGTGAGCGGCAGCGCCTGGATCGCGGCGACGACCGCGTCGCCGAGCCCTCGCTGCAACCGCTCGGCGCCCTGCAACGCCGCCAGCTGGTCCTCGGTGGGCAGCTCGCCGTGCCAGAGCAGGTACGCGACCTCCTCGAACGAGCGCGAGGCCGCAAGCTGCTGGACCGGGTAGCCGCGGTACAGCAGCGAGTTGCTGGCGGCGTCCACGGAGCTGATCTCGGTGGTGTCGACGACCACCCCCGCCAGGCCCTTGTGGATCTGGACGTCGGACTCGGTCATGCAGTGCCTCCATCGTCGGTGATGGTCAGAAGATCAGGAGCATCATGCCCTCATCCACCGGGTGCACTGCCACCCGGGTCGGTCGCGCATGCAGAGTCAGAGGCGGAAGTTGAACACGTCCGCGTCGAAGTGGTTGTAGGACTCGTAGTCGAGCAGCTGGTAGAGCTCCGCGCGCGTCTGCATCCGGTCCAGCAGGCCGGCCTGCGTGCCCTCGGCGCGGATGGTGTCGAGGCCGGCCATCGCGGCGCCCATGGCCAGGCGCAGCAGCGTGACCGGGTAGATGACGATGTTGATGCCGAGGTCCTCGAGCTGGCGCGCCGTGAGCAGCTCGCCCTTGCCGAACTCCGTCATGTTTGCCAGCAGCGGCACGTCGACGGCGGCGCGGACCGCGGCGAACTCGTCGGCACCAGTCAACGCCTCGGGGAAGATCGCGTCGGCGCCCGCGTCCACCAGGGCCTTGGCCCGGTCGATGGTGGCAGCCAGACCGTCGACGGCGCGGATGTCGGTGCGCGCGATGACGAGGAAGCTCGGGTCGCGCCGCCCGTCGACGGCCGCCCGGATGCGCTGGAGCGCGGTGTCGTCGTCGACCACGGACTTGCCGTCCAGGTGGCCGCAGCGCTTGGGGTTGACCTGGTCCTCGATGTGGCAGCCGGCCACCCCGGCGTCCTCGAGACCTTGGACGGTCCGGGCGACGTTCATGGGCTCGCCGAAGCCGGTGTCGGCGTCGACGATCGCCGGCAGCCCGGTCATCCGCGCGATCTGCCCGGCGCGCACAGTGACCTCCGTCGCGGTCGTGAGCCCGATGTCCGGCAGCCCGAGGTCGGCCGACAGCACGGCGCCGGAGATGTACACGCCGTCGAAGCCCTTGGCCTCGATGAGCCGCGCCGACAGCGGGTTGAAGGCGCCGGGCAGCTGCAGCAGGCGGCCGGAGGCGAGGCGCTCGCGCAGCGCGACGCGCTTGTCGGCCGCGGTGGTGGTGGCGTACAGCATTAGAAGAGTCCTTCCGGGGTGCTCACGGTGTCCAGCAGGCCGCCGGGGGCGACGACCGTCAGGCCGGCCAGCTCCTCGGCGGTGAGGGACGGCAGGCGCTGGGCGACGTCCAGGAACCGCTCGATCTCCGCCTCGTCCAGCACGCCGTCCGCGAGCGTGCGGAACTTCGCCACGTACTGCGCGCGGGCGAACGGCCGGGCGCCCAGCGGGTGCGCGTCGGCCACCGCGATCTCGGCCTCCACCACCTCGCCGGCCGTCGTGGTGATGACGACGCGGCCGCCGAACGCCTTCTCAGCCGGGTCCGTCGAGTGGTACCGGGCGGTCCACGACGGGTCCTCGGTCGTCGTGACCTTGAGCCACAGGGCGATGGTGTCGGCGCGGCCCGCGCGGGACGGCGCGTACGAGTCCACGTGGTGCCAGGCGCCGTCCTGGAGAGCGACCGTGAAGATGTACGGGATCGAGTGGTCGAGCGTCTCGCGCGAGGCGGCCGGGTCGTACTTCTGCGGGTCGCCCGCGCCCGAGCCGATGACGTAGTGCGTGTGGTGCGACGTGTGGATCACGATCGACGCCACGTTCGCCGGGTCCGTGAGGTCCGGGCGCTCGCCGTGCAGGCGGCGGGCCAGGTCGATGAGCGCCTGCGACTGGTACTCCGCCGAGTGCTCCTTGGTGTACGTGTCGAGGATCGCCGTCTTGGCCTCGCCGGGCGCGGGCAGGGGGACGTCGTACGCCGCGTCGGGGCCGTCCAGCATCCAGGCGATGACGCCGTCCTCGCCCTCGTAGATCGGCGTCGGCGACGTCTCGCCGCGCATCGCCCGGTCCACGGCCTCGATGGCGACCTTGCCCGCGAACGCCGGGGCGTAGGCCTTCCAGCTCGAGATCTCGCCCTTGCGGGACTGCCGCGTGGCCGTCGTCGTGTGCAGGGCCTGGCCGACGGCGTGGAAGATCACCTCGGGCGGCAGGTCGAGCAGTGTGCCCAGCCCGGCCGCGACCGACGGGCCCAGGTGCGCGACGTGGTCGATCTTGTGCGCGTGCAGGCTGATCGCCCGGACCAGGTCGACCTGGATCTCGTAGCCGGTGGCGATCGCGCGCACCAGCGCGGCGCCGTCACGGCCCGTGTGCTGCGCCACCGCGACGAGCGGCGGGATGTTGTCGCCCGGGTGGGAGTAGTCGGCCGCGAGGAACGTGTCGTGGTAGTCGAGCTCGCGGACGGCGACGCCGTTGGCCCAGGCCGCCCACTCGGGGCTGACGCGGGTCGTGGGCGCGACGCCGGACACCGTCGCACCGTGCTTGGCGCCGGCATACGGGTGCGCCAGCGCCTGGGCGCGGGCCGCCGACGGCGGCGTGCGCGTGAGCGAGGCGACCGTGACCGCGGCGTTGTCGATGACCCGGTTGATGATCATGTCGACCACCTCGTCCGGCACCTCGACGGGGTCGGCGGCGACCTCGGCGATGGCCCAGGCCAGCTGGTCGGCACGGGCCAGGCGGTCGGCGCTCGGGTGCACGCGGACAGGGTGGTTCACGGTCATCGGGTCACTTCCTTGTGAGTTCTGACGGTCAGCGGGCGTGGGCCATGTCCCCGACGGCCAGCCGTCGCAGGACCTCGATGACGACGGCGGCGGACCGGTCCGCGGCGTCGTCCACGTGCGTGAGGAAGTCCTCGCCGGCGACGGGACCGCAGAGGTCCGAGATGCCGCGGACCGAGAGGAACGGCACCCCGTAGAGGTGGGCGGTGTGGGCCAGCGCCGCGGACTCCATGTCCGTCGCCATCGCGGTCGGGAAGGCCGCGCGGATCCGGTCGATCCGGCTGGCGTCGATGAACGCGTCCCCGGACAGCACCGTGCCGGACAGCACCCGCAGGTCGACGGTCGCGGTGGCCGCGGCGTCGTGCAGGATCTGCTCGGCCTCGTAGACCTCGGGCATGCCCGGCACCTGGCCCAGCTCGTAGCCGAAGGCCCGGGCGTCGGCGCCGGAGTACACGTACTCGGAGCCGACGACGACGTCGCCCACCCGCACGTCGAGGCCCACGCCGCCCGCGCTGCCGGCGCTGATGACCGCGCGCGGGTGCGTGCCCTGGATGGCGACGGCCGCGGCGGTCGCGGAGTTCACCAGGCCGATGCCGCACTGGACGAGCAGCACCTGCCGACCGCAGATCGTGAGCAGCCGGTGCTCGGCGTGGCCCATCGCCGTCGGGTCGCCGACGACGTCCGCGCGGCTCAGGAACGCGGCGGACTCGTCGGGCATCGCGGTGACGATGACCGCGTCGACGGCGATCATGCGGTCGCTGCGCTCACGTGCTCCCACTCCTCGCGCGCCGCGAGGAACGTCCGGGCGGCGTCCTGCGCGCCGGCGAGGGTGTGGTTGGCGCCCCAGCCGCACTGCACCTCGTTCGCCGCGGGCACCTCGGTCGCCGTGGTGATGTCCGTGAGGGTGTCCTCGACCAGGCCGAGCACGTCGTCGTAGTCCCACTCGCCCTGCAGGATCAGGTAGAAGCCCGTCTGGCAGCCCATGGGCGAGAAGTCGATGACGCGGTCCGAGTGGTTGCGGGAGTGCTCCGCGAACAGGTGCTCGAGCGAGTGGACCGCCGGCATCTCGAGGTGCGCGACGTTCGGCTGCGTGAAGCGGACGTCGTACTTCTGGATCACGTCCCCGGCGGGCAGCTGCTTGGTGTCGGCCAGGCGCACGTATGGCGCGGCGACGGTCCGGTGGTCGAGGTTGAACGACTCGACGTTCATGCGGGGCTGGTTCACGGCAGAGATCCTTCTCGATCGGCGACGCGCCCATTGTCCCCTCCTCTGAGCGTGCGGCCGAACGGTGCTCGTACGATCACCGCGTGTCCATCCCCGAGTACGTCCTCGCGCTGCGCGCCGCCGTCGGTCACGACCTCCTCTGGCTGCCCGGCGTCACCGCCGTCGTGGTGCGGGACGACGGCCACCTGCTTCTGGTGCGGCGGGCGGACAACGGCGAGTGGACCCCGGTCACCGGGATCATCGACCCGGGGGAGGAGCCGTCCGACGCCGGCGCCCGCGAGGTGGTCGAGGAGGCGTCGGTGGTCGCCGTCCCGGAGCGCTTGGTCTGGGTGCACGTGCTACCGCCGATGGTCTACGAGAACGGTGACCGCGCGCAGTACCTCGACCACACGTTCCGCTTCCGCTACGTCTCGGGCGAGCCGTTCCCGGCGGATGGCGAGAACACCGACGCGGCCTGGTTCGCGCCCGACGCGCTGCCGCCGATGTCGGCGGAGATGCACGCGCGGATCGCCAAGGCGCTGGCACCCGAGGGCCCGGCGGCGTTCGGGGTCTGAGTCAGCCGGCGGTGCTCATCGACTGGGTGCCGACGACCCGCAGCAGCGCGAGCGCCTCCGCGTCGGCCGTGCCCGGCTCGGCTGAGTAGACGATCACGGTCTGGTCGGTGTCCGGCACGTGCAGGGAGTCGCAGTCGAGGCTTATCAGCCCGAGGCTCGGGTGGTCGATCGTCTTGCCGTGGAACGGCCACGACGTCGACGATCCACCGGCGCGCCACAGCTCGTCGAAGCGCGGGCTGCCGCGGCGCAGCTCGCTGACCAGGTCGCGCACGGACGGGTCACGCGGGTAGCGGGCGGCGGTGGCCCGCAGGGTGGCCACCGACTGGGCTTCGGTGGCGGCGCGCTCCTCGTCGCCCATCGCCACCCGGCTGCGCCGCGGGTCGGGCGTGCCCAGGAACCGCAGCCAGATGATGTTGCGCTGGCGACGAGGGACCAGCGACCAGTCCCCGAGCAGCGCCGAGGCCATCGCGTTCCACGCGAGGATGTCGCCGCGGGCGCTGAGCACCATGGTCGGCAGGTCGTCCAGCCGGTCCAGGAGCCGCTGCACGCTCGGGCGCACGTGCTCGTCGATCCGGCCGGGCAACGGCGGCGCGTTGCCGGCCAGGTGGAACAGCTCGGCGCGGGCGTCGTCGTCCATCCGCAGCGCCCGCGCCAGAGCGGAAAGCACCTGCGGCGACGGGTGCGGCCCGCGGCCCTGCTCCAGCCGCACGACGTAGTCGACGCTCACGCCCGCCAGCTGCGCGACCTCCTCGCGCCGCAGACCGGACACCCGTCGACGGGAGCCCGCGGGGAGCCCCACGTCCTGCGGCGAGAGCGCGGTCCTGGCGCGCTTGAGCACCTGAGCGAGCTCGGAGCGGTCCATCTCCCCAGGATGCCCCACGGCCCGGGCCGACGGCGGGCTGCAGTCGGGCCGCAGCCGGGTACCGCCGGTCCTAGGGTCCGCCGGCACTGGATGGGGGCGTCGGCCGGGGCGACGGTGGACCCATGACCACCACCATCGCCCTCGTCACGGGGGCCACCCAAGGACTCGGTACGCAGACCGTCCGCAGGCTCGCGGCGCTCGGCTGGACCGTCTGGCTCGGCGCGCGGGACATCGCCCTGGGCACGCGGCTCGCCGACGAGATCGACGGCGACGTCCGCGCCGTCCAGCTCGACGTCACCGACGACACGTCGGTCGACGCCGCGGCTCGCATGATCGACGAGCACAGCGGCCGGCTCGACGTGCTCGTGAACAACGCCGGGATCAGCGGCGGGATGCTCGCCCCGCGCGAGACCACCGCGGCCGACTTCCTGCGCGTCTACGGCGTCAACGTGCTCGGACCGGTCCGCACGACGCACGCGTTCCTGCCGCTGCTCGACCGGTCCGCGCAGCCGAGGGTCGTCATGGTGTCCAGCGGCATGGGGTCGCTCGGCGTCACCACCGACCCGGACCGGTTCGAGTCCACCCTGCACGGGCTCGTCTACCCGTCGTCGAAGACCGCGCTCAACATGATCACCTCGCAGTACGCCAAGTCGTTGACCGGCTACCAGGTGAACGCCGTCGACCCGGGCTACACCGGCACCGCGCTCAACGGGTTCCGCGGCACGCAGACCGTGCAGGAGGGCACCGACGCCGTGGTCGCGGCCGCCACGATGGAGCCCGGCGCGGCCACCGGCACGTTCACCGACCGGTCGGGCGTCGTGCCCTGGTAGCGAGTCAGCGAGCGAGGCGTTCCACCACGGCGCCGTAGAGGCGCGGCGCCGTGGCGGCAAGGGGCACGATGCTGCGCCGCAGTGGTGAGCGCGCCGCCATGAGCAGGCCGCTGGTGAGCAACCGGTAGTCGCGGGTCGCCGCGGTCCACGCCTTCTCGTACGCGGCGTTGGAGCGGGTCACGTCGTCGTCCAGGGTCTCGATCGCGGCACGCGCCTGCGCCAGCCCGACGCGCACGCCCTCGCCGGTCAGGGCGTCGACGTAGCCGGACGCGTCGCCGACCAGGCGGACCCGGCCGGCCGTGCGCCGGCGGGTCCGCTGGTGCAGCGGTCCGGCGCCTCGGGCGGGGCCCAGCGTCTCGGCATCGCCCAGGTGGCGGCGCAGGGCCTCGAAGGAGTCGAGCGTGCGCTCGTAGTCCTGGTGCGCGGGCCCGAGGAGGGCCACGCCGACGACGTCGTCGGCGACCGGCGTCACGTACGCCTCGACGGAGTGCCCCCAGTGCACCTCCACGAGGTCGGTCCACGGCTCCACCCGGAAGTGCCGACGGACACCGAAGCGGCGACCGGTCCCGTCCCGGTCCAGCGCCAGCCCCACCTGCCGCCGGACGGTCGAGTGCAGGCCGTCGCAGCCGAGAAGCCAGCGTCCGCGGATGCCGGCGCACACGACCTCGTCCGCATCCTGCTCCACGGCGCCGCCGCGGCCGGGCACCACGACCACACCGAGCTCGGCGGCGCGCTGGGCGAGCGCGGCGTGCAGGGCCGTCCGCCGGGCTCCGAGCCCGGGGGTCGTCGCGAACAGGTGGTCCGCCACGCGAGGCCCGCGCAGGTAGCGGATCCCGGTGAGCGTGTGTCCCTGCGGACGCACACCCAGGCGCGCCAGCGCGGCGACGGCACCGGGCATCAGGCCCTCGCCGCAGGCCTTGTCCACGGGTGTCGCGCGCGGCTCGACGACGATCACCGACAGCCCCGCCAGCCTCCCCTCGATGGCGGCGGCGAGCCCGACAGGCCCACCGCCGATGATCAGCAGGTCGGCGTCGGGTGTCACGCCGCAGCCGGGGTCGCCGAGCTGACCGAGCGCAGGGCGCGCTCCTCCGTGGGGATGCGGAAGCCGAGCAGCAGCACGGCGTTGAGCACCGTGAACGCGCACGCGGTGACCCAGGCCGTGTGCACCAGGGGGAGGGCCGCGCCCTCGACCGCCACGGCGACGTAGTTCGGGTGGCTGAGCCAGCGGTACGGGCCGCGCCGCACCAGCGCCACGCCAGGGACCACGATGACGCGGGTGCTCCACTGGTTGCCGAGGGTCGCGATGCACCACCAGCGCAGGGCGTTCGCGGCGACGACGAACACGAGCGCCGTCCACCCGAGCGCGGGCAGGAACGGCCGGTCCGCCGCGTGCACCTCCACGACGCACGCGACGAGCAGGCCGGTGTGCAGGGCGACCATCGGCGGGTAGTGCCGCTTGCCGGTCTCGATGCCGCCGTGGGCGAACGCCCAGGTCACGTGCCGTTGGGACACGACCAGCTCGGCCAGGCGCTCGAGCGCGACGACGACGATCAGCCAGTCGTAACCGATCACCTACGGCTCCTCGGGCCAGCGCAGCAGGACGGTCTCGGTGCACACACCGGGGCCGATGGCGAACAGGACGCCGGCCGAGCCGGGGATCTGGCCGCCCGCCGCCAGCTCGTCGGCAAGCACGTGGAGAACCCCCGACGAGCTGAGGTTGCCCACCCTGGCCAGAGACCGCCAGCTCGCGGCGAACGCCTCGTCGGGCAGGTCGAGCGCCCGCGCCGCGGCCTGCAGGATCTTCGGGCCGCCGGTGTGCGCCACCCACGTGCCGACGTCGGGGATCTTCAGGTCGTGCGCCGCGAGCAGGTCGACGACGCCCCGCCCGAGGTGCTGCTCGACGATGTCCGCGAGGCTCGCCGCCAGCACGATGCGGAAGCCGCTGCCGCCGATGTCCCAGCCGAGCGCGTCGCCGGTGTCGGGGTACAGAGCGCTGCGCGCACCCACGACGTCGACCCCGCCCTCGACGTCGCGCGCACGGTCGGCGCCCACCATCACGACCGCCGCCGCGCCGTCCCCGAACAGGCCGCTCGACACGATGTTGGCCATGGAGTCGTCGTCGCGCTGCAGCGTGAGCGAGCAGAGCTCGACGGAGACGAGCAGCGCCACGTCCTGCGGGTGCCCCTGCAGGTAGTCGCGCACGCGGGCGATCCCGGCGGCGCCGGCCACGCACCCGAGCCCGAACACGGGCAGCCGCTTGACGTCGGGGCGCAGGCCGAGCCGGTCGACCAGCAGCGCGTCGACGGACGGCGTCGCGATGCCGGTGATCGACGTGAACAGCAGGAAGTCGACGTCGGCCGCCTCGAGGCCCGCGGCGGCCAGCGCCGCGCGGCACGCCTCGGCCGCGAGCGGGGTGCCCTCGCGGACGAACGCGTCGTTGGCGGCGGCGAAGGTGGTCAGGTCGGCATAGGCCTCGAGCGGGAGCGCGAGGTGCCGCGTCTCGATGCCGGTCGCGGCGTGGATCCGGTCGATCGTGCGGCGGCGGCGCGGGTCGGACGTGAGCAGGGGCGCGATCGTGTCCGTGATCTCGGCCTGGGCGTGCACGTGCGCGGGCAGGACCGGGGCGATCGACGCGATGCGCACCATCCGGGCATCGTGTCACGCGCCGGTCGGTCCCGTCACGTGACGCGGGCAACTGACGACTCGTCGCTGGTCCGGCACGCGACCTGCGACGATGGCCCGTCCGAGGAGGTGGGCCGGTTGACCGAGCACCCGCGGCGCTCCCGCGCCGTCGACCTGGCCCTCGCCTGCCACCCCGGCCCTACGGTCGCGGTGACGGTGTTCGCCGTCGCGATGGCCGCCGGCGCGGGTGCCCCACCGCTGACCACCGTGCTCGTCGGCGCCGCGATCCTGGCCGGCCAGCTCTCCGTCGGCTGGTCGAACGACTGGATCGACGCCGGTCGCGACGCCGCCGTCGGCCGCCCGGACAAGCCCGTCGGGGTCGGTCGGCTGGCGGTCTCGACCGTGCGGACGGCCGCCCTGGCCGCCGCAGCCGCGTGCGTCGCGCTGTCGTTCGCCCTCGGCTGGCGGGCCGGGCTGGTCCACCTGGCGACGGTCGCCTCGGCGTGGGCGTACAACGTGCGGCTCAAGAGCACGCCGTGGTCGTGGGCGCCGTACGCGTTCTCGTTCGGCTTCCTCCCGCTGGCCATCGCGCTCGCCCTGCCCGGGGCTCCCGTCGCGGCGTGGTGGGCCATCACCGCGGGCGCCCTGCTCGGCATCGGTGCGCACGGCGCGAACGTGGTGCCGGACCTGCAGGACGATCGCGCGACCGGCGTCCGAGGGCTGCCGCACCGGGTGGGGGGCGTGGCGACGTCGATCGGCACGGGCGTCTCGCTCGTGGCCGCGACCGTCGTCGTCGTGCTGGCGCCCGCCGGGCCGCCGCGGGCCGCGGCCGCGGGGGTGCTCGTCGTCGCCGTCGGGCTGACGATCGTGGGCACCGTGCTCGCGCTGGGCGGGGGCCGCAACCGGCTGCCGTTCGCGTTAGCGATCGCGGTCGCCGCGGTGGACGTCGTCCTGCTGGTGCTGTCCGACTGGGTGGTCTACTGACCTTGACTGAGAGCGTGCCCTCAGGGGCAAGGTGCAAGGACATCCCACCGAAGGAGATTCCCGTGCGCGTCGGCGTCCACCTCATGCGTTTCGACTCGGTCGAGCCCTCGGCGCTGCGTCAGGAGCTGGCCGACACGGCGTCGGCCGCCGACGAGGCCGGTATCGCCTGGGTCTCGGTCATGGACCACTACTTCCAGATGGTCCGCGCCGGGTTCCCGGCCGAGGACCCGATGCTGGAGGCCTACACCACGCTGGGCTACCTGGCCGGCGTGACCTCGAACGTCCAGCTCGGCGTGCTGGTCACGGGCGTGACGTACCGGTACCCCGGCCTGCTGGCCAAGATCGGCGCGACGCTCGACGTGCTCAGCGGCGGGCGGGCGACCATGGGCCTCGGCGCCGCCTGGTACGAGGAGGAGCACCTCGGGCTCGGCGTGCCGTACCCGCCGCTGGCCGAGCGGTTCGAGCGTCTGGAGGAGACGCTGCAGATCTGCCGCCAGATGTGGGACCCGACGAACGACGGCCCGTACGCGGGCACGCACTACCAGCTGGCGCAGACCCTGTGCTCGCCGCAGCCGCTGAAGCGACCCGAGATCCTCATCGGCGGGGCGGGGGAGCGCAAGACGCTGCGGCTGGTGGCGCAGTACGGCGACGCGTGCAACTTCTTCGCGACGACGCCCGACGAGGTCGCCCACAAGCTCGACGTCCTCACGGGTCACTGCCAGGACGTGGGGCGCGACCCGGCGGAGATCCGGGTGACCCTGCTGCACGGCGGCGGCGCCCTGCTCTCGGGCGACGTCGACCAGTTCGTCGAGGACATCACGCCGTACGCCGCGCTGGGCGTCGAGACGGTCATCCTGCGCCCGCCGACGACGAGCCTGTCGGCGTGGGTGCGGGACCGCGTCGCGCCCGCGGTGCCGCGCCTGGCGGACCTGGGCTGACGGCGGTCCCGCTCTCGACGGCTACGCCACCGGCACGCCGGCGTCGTCCGCCGCCGCCTGGAGCGCCGCGACATCGATCTTGGACATGGTGAACATCGCGTTCATCGCGCGGTTCGCCCGGGCGTGGTCGGGGTCGCTCAGCAGCTCGGGCAGGGCGGTCGGGATCACCTGCCACGACAGGCCAAAGCGGTCCTTGAGCCAGCCGCACCGACCCGGCTCGCCGCCGTCGGCGACGAGGGCGTCCCAGACGCGGTCGCACTCCTGCTGGTCAGGCACCGAGACCAGCAGCGAGAACGCGTCGGTGAGCCGGTACTGCGGCCCGCCGTTGAGGGCGGTCACCTCGAGCCCGTCGAGCACGAAGCTCACGGACATCGCGGTGCCGGCGGGCTGCGGCGCACCCTCTCCGTAGCGAGCCACGTCGGTGATGCGGGAGCTCGGGAAGATCTCGACGTAGCGTTCGGCGGCCTGCTCGGCCTGGTCGTCGAACCACAGGAACGGGCTGATGCTCGGCATCTCGGTACCTCCGGTGTGCGTGACGCGAGGCCCGATGCCCGGCGTCCCTACGTGAGGTGGTCGGAGCCGCGTCGCGGATCTCGACACCCGACGTCTCACCAGTGCGCAGGAGGTTCCAGTCCCGCCGGCAGCCGGGTCGTCGCGTCGCCCTGGGCGGACGCGACCTGCGGTGGAGTGACGAACAGTGCGGCCGTGAGGTCGGCGCCGTGCAGCCGGGCGCCCCGCAGGTCCGCACCGAGCAGGTCGGCCAGCCGGAGATCCGCGCCGCTCAGGTCCGCGCCGAGCAGGTAGGCGCCGCGCAGGTCGGCCCCGCGCAGGTCGGCGTCGCGCAGGCTCGTGCCGACGAGATCCGCGTCCCGGTGCCGGCGCCCGGGCAGCCCGGCGCGGGCCAGCTCGCTCGCGCGTTCCAGCAGCGGACCCACGCTCCTGCGCTGCGCGCCGACGTCGACCGCGAGGACGGTCGCGGGATCGGCGTCGGCCAGCCGGGCGAGGTCGTCGGACGCGCGTCGGGCGTCCTCGTGCACCGGGCGTGCGGCCGGCATCGCGAGCACCTCGGTGAGGTACGTCAGCAGCTCGTGCAGGTGCCGCACCACGGGGAAGACGGCGAACATCTCGGACCGGATCTCGGGGTCGTCGCGCCAGCTGCGCCCGCCGTAGGTGCCCTGCGTGACGTGCTGGCCGGCGCCGAAGCACTCGTAAGCGGTGCACCCGGCCATGCCCCGGTCGCGCAGGCTCGCGTGGATGGTGCACCGGAAGTCCGTCGTCAGGTTCCGGCACGGCTCGCCCGCGGCCTTGTCGAACGCGAAGTCCGACGACCGCGCGAACGGCAGCGCGACGCAGCACAGGCCGACGCAGCGGTCGCAGTCGGACCGAAGCTCCCAGGGCACCCGTCGAGGCTAGCCGTCTGCCGTGGGCGGATCCGCCGACGGCAGACCGGGGGTCACTCGGCGCCCCGGCCGTGTGACGGTCGAGGGACAGCACACCCCGGAGGTAGACATGAGCACCGCCCCACCCACCGTCCGCCCGTTCGACGACGACCTGTCCACCCGCCTGCTGCACCAGCGCATCGTGGTGCTCGGCCAGGAGGTCGACGACGCGATCGCCAACCGTGTCTGCGCGCAGCTGCTGCTGCTGTCGGCCGAGGACCCGCGGCGCGACATCGCGCTCTACATCAACTCGCCCGGCGGCTCGGTCAGCGCGGCGCTCGCGATGTACGACACGATGCGGCTCATCCCGAACGACGTGTCCACGCTGGCCATGGGCCTGGCGGCCAGCGCCGCCCAGTTCCTGCTCAGCGCGGGCACCCCGGGCAAGCGGTTCGCGCTGCGGCACTCGCGGGTCCTCATGCACCAGCCCTCGGGAGGCATCGGCGGCACCGCGATCGACATCGCGATCCAGGCGCAGAACATGGCCCACGTGAAGCGCACCATGCAGTCGCTGACTGCCGAGCACACCGGCCAGTCCGTCGAGACGATCGAGCGCGACGCCGACCGCGACCGCTGGTTCACCGCCGAGGAGGCGCTGGCGTACGGGTTCATCGACCGCGTGGTCGAGCACCTCGACGACGTCCGGCCCGACGCCTCGCTGCGGCGGGCGGGCCTGTGATGGCCGGCCAGTACACGATCCCCGTGGTCATCGAGCAGCGGCCGACCGGGGAGCGCGCGTCCGACGTCTACTCGCGGCTGCTCACCGACCGGATCATCTTCCTGGGCACCGAGATCGACGACGGCGTGGCCAACGTCGTCATCGCCCAGCTGCTGCACCTGCAGTCGGAGAGCCAGGACTCGCCGATCCACCTGTACATCAACTCGCCGGGCGGCTCGATCACGGCGCTGCTCGCCGTCTACGACACGATCCAGTACATCAAGCCGACCGTGGCCACGTTCTGCCTGGGCCAGGCGGCGTCCGCGGCGGCCGTGCTGCTGGCCGCGGGCACGCCCGGCAACCGGCACGTCCTCGAGCACGCGCGCGTCCTGCTCCACCAGCCCTCCGGCGGCGGCGAGGGCACGGCGGCGGACCTGGAGATCCAGGCGCGCGAGATCGCCCGTCTGCGCGAGGAGGTCGACCAGATCCTGCACCGCCACACCGGGCAGCCCCTGGCCAAGCTGCGCACCGACACCGAGCGCGACCTCATCCTCACGGCGCAGCAGGCCGTCGACTACGGGCTGGCGGACCGGGTGGTGACCACTCTCAAGGAGCTCCCCGCCGTGGCTTAGGCGGCGAGCAGCAGGCCGGTCGGGACCGTCTGGGCCGCGCGCGCGGTCAGCGTCGTGACGCCGGCGAGCTCCCGGCCGGCCGCGGCCGCGGCCCGCTCGCCGGCGGTGGGTGCGGTGAGGTCCACGACGACGCGGCCCTCGGCCAGCGCGAGCTGCGCGTGCGCGGTGCCGATGAGGTCGACGAGCCGCAGCCCGAGCGCCCGGCACACGGCGGCCAGCACCTCCGACGAGGCCTCCTTGCGACCGCGCTCGACCTCGCTCAGGTACGCGACCGACACCCGCGCGTCCTCGGCGACGTCGCGCAGGGTCCGGCCCTGACGCACGCGCTGCCCACGGAGGATGGCGCCGACGAGCCGGCGCAGCAGCGGCTCGGGACGGTGCTCCAGGTGCGGCGTCATGGCGTCCTCCGGGGGTGCGGCGGGGTGCTCTGCAGCCACGCTAGCCCGCGAACCCGGCCGCCCGTCGCCGCGACCCGTCTGCCCTGAGCGGACACGCCCTCAGCTCGACACGTCCGCGGTCGTGAAGCGGCTCCACGCCAGAGCGCCGAAGATCACCACCCACGCGGCCTGCAGCGCGAGCCCCTGACCCAGCACGCCCCAGTCGGGCTCGAGCCGCAGGAACTCGGCGAAGTCGAGCCAGTGGTGCGTGAGCAGCGCGGGCGCGATGGCGTGCAGCTGGGGCAGCTGGTCCAGGACGCCGCAGACGATCGCGGTGACCACGGTCGCGGCCATGGCGCCGACGGGCACCTCGGTGAGCGTCGAGAAGAACAGCCCGACGGCCACCAGCCCGGTCATCGAGAGCCCGACGTAGACGACGATCGCCGCGACCCGCAGCACGCCCGCCCCCAGCGGCACGGTGGTGCCCGAGAGCAGCGTGACCCCGTGCAGCCCGAAGTAGACCGCCCCGGTGACCAGGCCGACGACTGCGACGGCGAGCACCGCGGACGCCGCGAACGCGAGCGCGCCGACGGCCTTGACCGCGAGCAGCCGGCCGCGCCCGACGGGCACGGTGAGCAGGTAGCGCAGCGTGCCGGCCGACGCCTCGCCGGCGATCGCGTCGCCCGACGCGATGCCGATGGTCAGCGGCAGCAGGAACGGCAGGCACAGGAACAGCGACGCCACGACGAGGAACAGCCCGTTGCCGGTCACCTGGCCGATGAAGCCGGGCCCCTGGCCGTCGAGCGCGGAGTCCTGGGTGACGAACAGGACCGTGCCCAGCAGCAGCGGCACCAGCGCGAGCCCAGACAGCAGCACGAGGTTCCGGCGCCGGCCCAGCACGAGGCGCAGCTCGCTGCGCGTGAGTCGCAGCAGGGAGCCGCGGCGTGGGGTGAACGTCGGCGCCTCGTCAACGAGCGACATCGAAGCCCTCCCCGGTGAGCCCGACGAAGATCTGCTCGAGGTTCGGCCGGCGCACCTGGAGGCCCAGCAGGTCGACGCCGGCGTGCACGAGGGCGGCCGACACCTTCTCGGGCGGCACGCCGCCGAGCAGCCCGCTGACCGTCAGACCCGCCGCGCCGACCTCGGTCAGGCCGAGCCCGGTGAGCACCTCGGTCGCGACCCCGACGTGGTCGACCGACGTCAGCACGGACACCCGGGCGGCGCCGCGTTCGGTGAGGGCCGCACGGTCGCCCTGCAGCAGCAGGTGGCCGCGTCCCATGATCCCGATGTGCGAGCAGACTTGCTCGATCTCGGCGAGCAGGTGCGACGAGACGAGGACCGTCGTCCCGTGGTCGGCCAGCTCGCGGACCAGGGTGCGGACCTCGCGGGTGCCCTGGGGGTCGAGCCCGTTCGTCGGTTCGTCGAGCACCAGCAGGTCGCGCGGCCGCAGCAGCGCCGCCGCGAGGCCGAGCCGCTGCTTCATGCCGAGGGAGTACTGCCGGTACGGCTTCGTGGCCGCCGCGGCGAGGCCGACGCGCTCGAGGGCCCGGTCGGCCCGCTGGGTGGCCGTCCGGGGGTCGGCGGTCGAGTCACCCGCGTCGAGCCGGCCGAGGTTCGCGCGTCCGGTCAGGTACGGGTGGAACGCCGGGCCTTCGACCAGCGCGCCGACGCGGGGGAGCACGACCGCGCCGGCCTCGGGCATCGGCGAGCCCAGCAGGTACGCGCGCCCGCTGGTCGGGCGGACCAGCCCGAGCAGCATCCGGATGGTCGTCGTCTTGCCCGAGCCGTTCGGACCGATGAACCCGTACACCGCGCCGCGCGGCACCCGCAGGTCGATCCCGTCCACGGCCACCTGCCCGGACCGGAACCGCTTGGTGAGCCCGTCGGTGCGGATCGCGAGATCGACATCAGACGCGACCGGAGCCGCGCTCGGCGGGAGCGCGGCTTCGGTCAGCGGTTCGGTCACTGCGCCGCCAGGGCCTGCAGCGTGGCGCCGGGCACCGCGCCGACGAGCACGCGGCCGTCGTCGGTGACCAGCACGGACAGCAGCGCCGACTGGAGCAGCCGACCCTCGGGCACGGCGGTCGTGAGCGTGTCGTAGAGCGCCGAGCTGTCCAGGGACCCCATCGGTGATCCGGAGCCTTCCTCGGGCACGAACTCCTTGTAGAGCTGCTCGGCACCCTGCGAGCCGAAGCTCTTGTCGACACCCGGCAGGGCGCCCGCGGCGCTCGGGTCACCGGCGATCAGGCCGGCCACGTCCAGGTCGGAGGCCTGCACGACGGTGTCCCAGCCGGTGCCGGTGACGGTGACGCCCTCGGGCAGACCCTTCTCAGGCGCGGCGCTCGCCGCGGCGGGCTCGTCCGGGAGCGGCACGACGACGTCGCGGGTCGACGCCCCTGCGGGGGCCGAGAAGGCGAGGACCGAGTCGGCGGGCGTCGCGAACGAGACGTCGGTGAACCCGATCTCCAGCGCCGGGGTCGTGGTGTCGTTCTTGCTCCACACCTGCACGCGCAGCGGGGTCGAGGTCTTCGCGTCCACGGCCACCACGATCCTCCCGACGAGGGTCGCGTCGCTGGTCGGTGTGACCACCAGCTGGTAGGCGGCGTGCCCCGCGACCTCGGTCTGGGCGTCGAGCGTGACGGTCGACGACTGCTTGGCCAGCCCGACGGCCTCCCGGCCGGCCTCGGCGGGCGTCGGCAGGTCGTCCTGGACCGGCAGCTCGCCGGCCTCCGCCTGGGCGGCCAGCTCGTCGTACCGGGCCGCGTCCGCGGGGTCCAGGCTGTAGTGGACGACGGCGTCGTCGGTGCTCGAGTACGTCCACGCCTCCGGGCCGTCCTGCACGACGGAGTACTCGCTGGTCGGCCCGAGCAGGGCGACGCGAGAGCGCTGGGCGCCGTCCGACCAGACGCGCATGGTAGAGCTGCCGCTCAGCAGGGCCACCGGGTTCGCGCCGCCGACGTCGCCGAAGGGGAGCTCCGGCAGGCCGAGCCGCGCGGTGTAGACGACGGTGCCGGACAGCGGCGACGGCTCCGCGCTCGCGACCTTCGCGGCGAGGTCCTCGGGGCTGATGGTCGGCAGGCCCGCGTCGTCGGCGTTGGCGAACAGCGGCGGGGCCGCGAAGGCCAGGCCGACCGCGACGGCGGCGACGACGGGGACTGCCCAGCGGGTGCGGGGCGAGAGGGTTCGGCGGGACTCGTTCATGCGACCACTGTGCATCGTGCCTGCTGAGGGCACCCTGAGAGCGCGCGGGCCCCCCGGCGGCCGCCGGGTGCGATGCTCGAGGCATGCGGGTGCTGGTGGTCGACGACGAGCGCGGGCTCGTGCGCGCCCTGCACCGCGGGCTGACCGCCGAGGGGTTCGCGGTCGACGTGGCGTACGACGGCGAGCGCGGGCTCGAGCTGGCCTCGGAGGACACCTACGACGCGATCGTGCTCGACGTCATGCTCCCGCGCCGCAACGGGTACGACGTGGTCACAGAGCTGCGCGCGCGGGACGTGTGGACGCCGGTGCTCATGCTCAGCGCCAAGGACGGCGAGTACGACGTGGCCGACGGGCTCGACGTGGGGGCCGACGACTACCTGACCAAGCCGTTCGCGTTCGTCGTGCTGGTCTCGCGCCTGCGCGCGCTGCTGCGCCGGCAGGGGCAGGTGCGCCCGCCGGTGCTCACGGTGGGCGACCTCGTGCTCGACCCCGCGACGCGGCGCGTGAGCCGGGGCGGCGAGGCGGTGTCGCTAACCACCCGCGAGCTGGCGCTCCTCGAGTACCTCATGCACCACGCCGACCGCGTGGTCGGCAAGGTCGAGCTGCGGGACCACGTCTGGGACGGGACGGGTGAGGACGTCAACGTCGTCGAGGTCTACGTGGGCTACCTGCGCCGCAAGCTGGGCCGCGACGTCGTCGAGACGGTCCGCGGGGCCGGGTACCGGGTGGCGGGCTAGCCGTGGCGGAGGTGCGACGGGGTGCGTCGCTGCGCCTGCGGCTCACGCTCTTCGCCTCCGGCGCCCTGTGCGTGGCGCTCATCGTGGGTGCGATCGCGCTGACGGTCGTCCTGCGCAGCACGCGCGTCGCCGCCCTGTCCGACGTGGTCCGCGACCGTGCCGCGACCGTGGCCGCGCTCGCGGCAGACGAGCGGCTGCCCGACACGCTGCCGGTGGCGGAGCCGGGCGAGATCGTGCAGCTGATCGACGCCCACGGCGCCGTGCTGGCGACGTCCCCCAACGCGAGCCGAACCCTGCCGGTGCTGACCGCGGACGCGCTCGAGGGTCTCGACGGCATCTCCACCACCGACCAGAGCGCCTACGACGACGTCGCGCGGATCGCCGTGCAGGCGACCACCTACCGGGGGGAGCCGGCCACCGTCGTCGCGAGCGTGCCGCTCACGGAGGTGCAGGGCGTGCTCGACGCCCTGCGGCTCGCGCTCGCGGTCGTCGTGCCCCTGCTCACCGTCGCGCTCGGGCTCGTGGTCTGGATCATCCTCGGGCGCGCACTGCGGCCGGTCGAGGAGCTGCGCCGCGGCGCGGCCCGGGTGGCGTCGTCCGGCGGGCCGGGCTCGCTGCCGGTACCCGCGCGCGACGACGAGCTGGGCGCGCTGGCCCGCACGCTCAACTCGATGCTCGACCGGCTCGAGGCCGGGGCGGCACGCCAGCGGGCCTTCGTCGCCGACGCGGCGCACGAGCTGCGCTCCCCGCTCGCGGCCCTGCGCACCAGCATCGAGGTCGCCCGCGCGCACCCGGCGTCCTACGGCACCGACGAGCTCGCCGCCGACCTGGAGGGGGAGGTGCTCCGGATGCAGGTGCTGGTGGACGACCTGCTGCTGCTCGCGCGGGTCGGCTCGACGCCGCTGACGCACGAGGACCTCGACCTCGGCGCCGTGGCGCGCGACGTGGTCCGGCCCGGCGGTGCCGTATCGGTCACCGTGTCCGGGGACGGGCGCGCGCGGGGCGACGCGACGGCCGTGGGCCGGGTGCTGCGCAACCTCGTCGACAACGCCGCGCGGCACGCCGTCGACCGCGTCGAGGTGTCGGTCGCCGACGGATGTGTGCGCGTCGAGGACGACGGCGCCGGGCTCGCGCCCGCCGACCGGGAGCGGGTGTTCGAACGGTTCGTGCGGCTGGACGAGGCGCGCGAGCGTGACGCGGGCGGCAGCGGGCTCGGGCTGGCGATCGCCCGGGAGATCGCGCGGGAGCAGGGTGGCGACGTGGTGCTCGGGGACGCCGCGCTGGGCGGGCTGCGGGCGGAGCTGCGGCTGCCGCAGTGAAGGGCGCGTGCACACGTGCCCCGGGCCGTCGTATTTTGGGTGGCGACGAGCCCCGGAGGTGACGATGCCCGAGCACGACCCGGTGCGCGACGCCGCCCGGTATCGCGTGGACCGCGACGCGGCGGGCGACGGTGAGCCGCAGCAGGCCGACGGCCCTCCGCAGGCGGCCGGCCGGATGGCGAACCGGCACCTGTGGGTCGACGTCGTGGTCGACCAGGCGATCGCTCGCGGGGAGTTCGACGACCTGCCGCTGGCCGGCAAGCCCATCCCCGGCATCGGCGCCCAGCACGACCCCGACTGGTGGCTCAAGGCGCTCATCGCCCGCGAGCAGATCACCGGCGTCCTGCCCGAGGCGATCCAGCTGCGCAAGGACGACGCGGTGCTGCTCGAGCGGCTCGACGCGCTGCGCACCGAGAAGGACGTGCGCGAGGCCTTGGCCGAGCTCAACGCGCGGATCGTGTCCGCGCGGCGTCAGCTGATGGGCGGTCCGCCGGTGGTCACGCCGCTGCGCGACGTGGAGGTCGAGGTACGCCAGTGGCACGCGCGCCGGACGCCGCCGCCCGCGCCGGTCGAGCCGACGCCACCCGAGCAGCCGAGACGCCGCCGGTGGCGACGGGCTCGCTGAGGGTCAGCGGTCCTCGAGTGCCGGCAGGATCGTCGTCGGGATGGCGAAGGCCAGGGTGATCGACAGGATGCCGCCGGCGAAGACCCACGGGGCCGCGTCGCCGAGGTTGAAGGCGACGGTGAACAGCCCGAGGCCCAGTAGGAACAGGATGGCGGGGAAGACGACGGCCAGGGCGCGACCGGGGTTGCTCGACTCGGTCTCGCGAGGCTCGATCACCGGGTAGCTCATGGTCGTCCTCCTGGACTGCGGTGCCCGACGGGCTGGCGGCCCCCGGCGCCGGATCGGCCGGGGACCACCAGCGTAGTCAGTAGGCGAGGGCCTCCGCCGCCTCGTCCGACGATGCGTCGTGCGGTGAGGGCGCCGCCCGCACGAAGAACGCCGCGGGGATGGCCACGAGCGAGATGACCGCGCCCACCACGAACGCCGCGTGGATGCCGCCGGCGGTGGCGTCGAGCACGTCAGAGCCGCCGGCCGCGAGCGTCGCGCTCTGGGCGGTGAGGACCGTGATGAACAGCGCCGTGCCCGCCGCCCCGGCGACCTGCTGGACCGTGCCGACGACCGCGCTGCCGTGCGAGTACAGGTGCGCCGGCAGCGAGCCCAGGGCTGACGTGAACAGTGGCGTGAACATGAGGGCGAGCCCCGCGCTGAGCAGCACGTGCGACGCGAGCATGAGCCACGGCGAGCTCGTCGTGCCCAGGAGCGTGAAGCCCCACGCCCCCGCGCTGACCACGACCGCGCCCGGGACCAGCAGCGGCCGGGGGCCGTACTTGTCGTAGGCGCGGCCGACGCTCGGGGCGAGCAGGCCCATGAGCAGGCCGCCCGGGAGCAGGAGCAGCCCGGTCTGCAGCGCCTCCAGCCCGAGGACGGTCTGCGCGTACAGCGGCACGAGGATCAGGGTCCCGAACAGCGACATCATGCTGATCGCCATCACGCCGACCGAGATGCGGAACGTCGACGACGAGAACGTGCGCAGGTCGAGGAGGGCGTCGTCGACCTTCTGCAGCTGGATCTGCCGCCAGATGAACACCGCCAGCGAGACGGCGCCGACCCCGAGCGAGACCCACGTGGTGGTGGAGATGCCGGTGGTCGCCGCGGCACCCAGCCCGCTCAGCCCGTAGACCAGACCGCCGAACGCGAGGGCCGACAGGACGACCGAACCGATGTCGACACGGGCGAGCTTCGGCTCGGTGAGGTTGGGCAGGCGCACCGCGCCGAGCGCGAGCGCGCCCAGCGCGATCGGGAGCACCAGCGCGAACAGCCACCGCCAGTCGAGCACGCTCAGGATGAGGCCGGAGATGGTGGGACCGATGGCCGGCGCGACCGAGATGACGATCGAGATGTTGCCCATGGTGCGGCCGCGGCTGGCCGGTGGCGTGACCGTCATGACGGTGGTCATCAGCAGCGGCAGCATGATCGCGGTGCCACCCGCCTGCACCACGCGACCGGCGATGAGCACCCCGAACCCGGGCGCCAGGGCGCAGATCGTCGTGCCGAGGCTGAACAGGGTCATCGCGGTGATGTACGTCGTGCGGGTCGTGAACCGCTGGATCACGAAGCCCGTCACCGGGATGACGACGGCCATGGTCAGCATGAACGCGGTGGTCACCCACTGCGCCGTGCTGGCGGGGATGTCCAGGTCGGTCATCAGGTGGGGGAGCGCGACGCCCATGATCGTCTCGTTGAGGATGACGACGAACGTCGAGATGAGCAGCAGGCGCACCGCGAGGCGGTCGCGCGGGCCGTGGTCCGGCGCGGTGTGCTCCGTCGCGCTGCCGGGTGGCTGGGTGGTGGTCAGGGTCTCGTCGGTCACAGTGGTGCACCTCGGGAGTGAGAGGGAAGGGTGTGAGGCGGCCGACGGGGTCGGCGCGGACGGTAGGGCCAGTCTGTGCAGTGCGACCCCGCGGGGTCGACGTGTTTCGCCGGGAGGAGAATCACAGCCCCAGCGGCCAGGTCGCGCGGACCTCCACGCGCCCGAACCGGGCCATGGGGTGCGCCGCCGCCCGCTCGAGCGCCTCGTCGAGGTCGGCACACTCGAGGACGTCGAACCCGGCGATGTGCTCCTGGGTCTCGGCGAACGGGCCGTCCGTGACGAGGAGCTGCGAGGAGCGCACACGCACGGTGCGGGCATCCTGCACCGGCCGCAGCCGGTCGCCCACGACAGTGAGACCTCGGCGGTCGTTCTCGGCCGCCCAGTCGACGATGTTGTCGTCCTCGGCGCGGTACGGCTCGGCCTCCGGGTCGTCACAGATGAGCAGCAGGAATCGCATGGGTCCTCCAGGTCGGGTCGGTCGATCCTTCACCTGATGGACGAACCCGGGCGCCCCGGATCGACACGATCCGGCGAGAAACTTCTCAACGGAGCGGTCGGGCCCGCGGAGCGCGCGGCCCGAAGCGCGGTGCGTTCGCGGCCTGCGTGATCTCGAGGAGCCGGATCACGCGCTGCCGCTGGCCGGCCCACGGCTCGAGCAGAGTCAGCATCCCGGCGTCGTCGGTGCGCCGCCCGGTGAGCGCCCAGCCGACCAGGTGGGCCAGGTGGAAGTCGCCGACGGAGACCGCGTCGGCGTCGCCGAGCGCGCGCGAGGCGATCTCGGCGACCGTCCACGGGCCGATGCCCCGCACGGTGAGCAGGCGGCGGCGCGCCTCCTCGATCGGCAGGTGTGCGCCCTCCTGCAGCCGGGGCGCGACGACCGCGGCGCGCAGCACCGTGCCGGCGCGCGCCTCCTCGACGCCCGCGCGACGCCAGTCCCACACGGGGACCGCGCGCCACGCCTCGGCGGTCGGCGGCACGCGCAACGTGGCCGGCGCCGGGCCGGGCGCGGGCGTGCCGTGCTGCCGCACCAGCCGCCGCCAGGCCGCCTTGGCGTCCAGGCCGACGACCCGCTGCTCGAGCACCGCGGGCACCAGCGCCTCGAAGACGTTGCCCGACCGAGGGATCCGCAGGCCGGGCAGGCGGTGGTGGGCCTCGCGGACCACCGGGTGCCGTGCGGCGTCGAAACCCGTGGTGTCGTCGCCGGCGCCGAGCAGGTCGGGGACGCCCGCGAGGGCGCGTTCCGCGCCGGGTCCCCACGCGGTGACGTGGATGCCGTCGCTGCGTCGGACCAGGTGCCGGGTCGCCGGGCCGTCGGGCGTCATCGTGGCCTGCCAGATCGAGCCGTCGGGGGCGAACACCCACGCGGGGTCACCCCCGCCCCGGCGGAGGTGGCCGAGCGTGCGCCGGACGTCGACCGCCTCGGCCGGCCGGTAGACCGAGGCGAGCCACTGCTCATCGGCCGGCGCGGGGATCACGTCACCACTATGCGCCGCGGGGAGGAGGCTCGCGCCGGCGCACGGCACACTGCCTGCATGACCATCCGCACCGGGATCTCCGGCTGGCGCTACCCGCCCTGGCGCACGGTCTTCTACCCGGCCGGACTGCCGCAGCGCCGCGAGCTCGAGTACGCCTCGCGGCGCCTGACGTCGATCGAGATCAACGGCTCGTTCTACGCGCTGCAGAGGCCGGAGAACTACACGAGCTGGGCGGCGGAGACGCCCGACGACTTCGTGTTCTCGGTCAAGGGGCCGCGGTTCGTCACGCACATGAAGAAGCTGACCGACGTCCGGGTGCCGGTCGCGAACTTCTTCGCCAGCGGCGTGCTCGCCCTCGGGCCGAAGCTCGGCCCGGTCCTGTGGCAGCTGCCACCGAACCTCGGCTTCCACCCCGACAAGCTCGCGGCCTTTTTCGACCTCCTGCCGCGGAGCACGGCCGCCGCGGCGGAGCTCGCCGCCGAGCACGACGAACGGCTGGACGACCGGGCCTGGACCACGACCGACGCCGACCGACCGCTGCGGCACGTGCTCGAGGTGCGGCACGCGAGCTTCGAGGTGCCGGAGCTCGTCGAGCTCCTGCGCGCGCACGGCATCGGGCTCGTGATCGCCGACGCGGCCGGTCGGTGGCCCGTGATCGAGGACGTCACGGCCGACCTGGTCTACGTGCGCCTGCACGGCGAGACCGAGCTCTACACCAGCGGCTACGACGACGAGTCGCTCGACCGGTGGGCGGGGAAGGTGCGGACCTGGGCGGCCGGGGGTGCACCCGCGGGGGCGCGCACCCTGACGCCCCCGACCGAGGCCGCCGGTGAGCGGGACGTCTTCGTCTACTTCGACAACGACATCAAGGTCCGCGCGCCCTACGACTCGATGGCGCTCGCGGCCCGGCTGGGGATCACGCCGGAGCCGTGAGTGGTGGGTCGGCCGTCGTTCGAGATCGAGGGTGCTCAGCGACCCTTCAGCCGCTGGATCAGGCGGCGGTCGCGCTTCGTCGGCCGGCCCGCGCCGCGGTCGCGCTCACCGGCGACCACGTGCTCCTTGGGCAGCGGCGCGGGGGAGCGGTCGAGGTAGCAGGTCACCGCGACGGGGGCGCCGACCCGCTTCACCACCGTGCGCTGGACGACGACGATCCGCTCGCGCTCGCCGCCGCGGACGTGCACCTCGTCGCCGGGGACCACCATCGTCGCGGGCTTGGCGCGGTCGCCGTTCACGCGCACGTGGCCGGCGCGGCAGGCGGCCGCCGCGGCGGACCGGGTCGGGAACAGTCGCACCGCCCAGGTCCACGCGTCCACGCGCGCCCGCGTCACCTCAGCCACGGCCCGAGCCTCTCACGGTGCGAGTCCGCGTCACGGTGAGCCCGGCCCCGCGAGGCGAGCAGGTCACGCCGGCCGACATACGGTGGAGCGATGACCACCACCCCCTCCCCGCAGGTCGTCGCCGTCGTCGGCGGCTACGTCGTCCCCGTCGTCTCCGAGCCGATCGACGGCGGCACCGTGCTCGTCGTCGACGGACGCATCACGGCGGTCGGCGCGGACGTCGAGGTGCCGGACGGCGCCCGGATCATCGACGCGACGGACCGCTGGGTGCTGCCGGGCTTCGTCGAGTCGCACGGGCACGTCGGCCTGCACGAGGAGGGCGAGGGTGCGGCCGGCAACGACACCAACGAGATGACGACGCCCAACGCGGCTGCGGTCCGGGCCATCGACGCGATCAACATCGACGACGAGGGCTTCCGCGACGCGCTGAGCGGCGGGATCACGTCGATCGTGGTGAAGCCGGGGTCGGGGAACCCGATCGGCGGGCAGTCCGTGGCGATCAAGGCGTGGGGCGGCCGCACGGTCGACGAGCAGGTGATCTCGGCGTCGGTGAGCGTGAAGTCGGCGCTGGGGGAGAACCCGAAGCGCGTCTACGGCGAGCGCAAGCAGACCCCGGCCACCCGGCTGGGCACGGCGTTGGTCATCCGCGAGGCGTTCACGCGGGCGCAGCACTACGCGGCCGCCCGCGCCGCCGCGGCGACCAAGGGCGAGCCGTTCAAGGCCGACCTCGCGCTGGAGACGCTCGCCCGGGTGCTGGACGGCGAGCTCGCGTGGGACCAGCACACGCACCGCCACGACGACATCGCGACGGCGCTGCGGCTCGCGGACGAGTTCGGCTACCGCCTGGTCATCAACCACGGCACGGAGGCGCACAAGATCGCCGACGTGCTGGCCGAGCGCGACATCCCCGTGATCTTCGGGCCGATGTTCACCACGCGGTCGAAGGTCGAGCTGCGCGACCGGGCCATCGCGAACCTGGCCACCCTGGCCGCGGCCGGCGTGCGGGTCGCGATCACCACCGACCACCCCGTGGTGCCCATCAACTTCCTGGTCCACCAGGCCACGCTCGCCGTCAAGGAGGGGCTGCCGCGGCAGACCGCCCTCGAGGCGCTGACGGTGAACCCGGCGACGTTCCTGCGCCTGCACGAGCGCGTCGGCGCGCTGGCGCCCGGGCTCGACGGCGACGTGGTGGTGTGGTCGGGCGACCCGCTCGACGTGGCGTCGCGCGCCGAGCACGTGCTCATCGACGGCCGCACGGTCTACACGTGGGACGACGAGGCCGCGCGCGGCGTGGTGGTGGAGCGCTCGGCGCGCTTCACGAGCTGACGCTCGCCGCGCGGCTCCGAGCAGGCGCGCCCGCCGCCCTGCGTGAAGACTTTTTCGCGCCGGACGCAACGAAGTCTTCACACAAGCACTCCGCCGGCGCCCACGGCGTGGGGCCGGCGCGCGGTATCCGTCGGGACCGTCAGTCGCGCAGCGCGAGGTACTTGCTGATCAGCGCGCGCGTCGACGGGTCCTGCGCGTCCAGCGCGGCGGCGTCGCCCTGCACCGCGGGGGCGATCTCGAGCGCGAGCTTCTTGCCCAGCTCGACGCCCCACTGGTCGAACGAGTCGATGCCCCACACGACGCCCTGCACGAAGGTGATGTGCTCGTACAGCGCGATGAGCTGGCCGAGCACACTCGGGGTCAGCGACGCGGCGAGGATCGACGTGGTCGGCCGGTTCCCGGAGAACACGCGCGCGGGCACGATGTCCTCGGCCGTGCCCTCGGCGCGGACCTCGTCGGCGGTCTTGCCGAACGCCAGCGCCTTGGTCTGCGCGAAGAAGTTGGCCAGGAAGAGGCCGTGCACGTCGACGCCGCCGTCGGTGAGCGGGTGCGCGGGGTTGGCGACCGCGATGAAGTCGGCGGGGATCAGGCGTGTGCCCTGGTGGATCAGCTGGTAGAACGCGTGCTGCCCGTTGGTGCCGGGCTCGCCCCAGAACACCTCGCCGGTCTGCGTGGTCACCGGGGTGCCGTCCCAGCGCACCGACTTGCCGTTCGACTCCATGGTCAGCTGCTGCAGGTACGCCGCGAACCGGTGCAGGTACTGCGCGTAGGGCAGCACGGCGTGGGTGTGCGCGCCGAGGAAGTTGACGTACCAGACGTTCAGCAGGCCCATGAGGACGGGCACGTTCTGGGCGAACGGCGTCGTCGCCACGTGCTCGTCGACCGCGTGGAAGCCGGCGAGGAAGTCGCGGAAGCCGTCAGGCCCGATCGCGATGGCCAGCGACGTGCCGATCGTCGAGTCGACCGAGTACCGGCCCCCGACCCAGTCCCAGAAGCCGAACGCGTTGGTGGGGTCGATGCCGAACGCGGCGACCTTGTCGAGCGCAGTCGAGACCGCGACGAAGTGCTTGGCGACCGCCGCGTTGCGCGCCTCGTCGTCGTCGGCCGTGCCCAGCTGCTCCCAGAGCCACGCGCGCGCGAGCCGGGCGTTGGTGAGCGTCTCCAGCGTGCCGAACGTCTTGGACGCGACGATGAACAGCGTCGTCGTCGGGTCGAGACCCGAGACCGTCTCCGCGAGGTCGCTGGGGTCGATGTTGGAGACGAACCGCACCTCGAGGCCGTCCTGCACGTAGGGCTTGAGCGCCTCGTACGCCATGACCGGCCCGAGGTCGGAGCCGCCGATGCCGATGTTGACCACGGTGCGGACGCGCTCGCCGGTCACGCCCGTCCACTCCCCGGAGCGGACCTTGTCGGCGAACGCGAACATCTTCGTCAGCTCGGCCTGGACGTCGGTGTCGACGTCCTGCCCGTCGACGGTGAGCGCCGGGGACGCGCCGGGCGGGCGGCGCAGGGCCGTGTGCAGCACCGCGCGGTCCTCGGTCACGTTGATGTGGTCGCCGCGCAGCATCGCCTGCAGCCGGTCGGCGAGTCCGACCTCGTCGGCGAGCCGCACGAGCAGGGCGAGGGTCTCGTCGGTGACGAGGTTCTTCGAGAGGTCGACCGTGAGGTCCGCCAGCGGGAGGGTGAGGCGCGCGGCGCGCTCGGGGTCGGCGGCGAACCAGCCGCGCAGGTCCGGAGACAGCGTCGACTCGTGGACGCTGAGCTCCTGCCAGGCGGTCGTGGTCGTGGCGTCGATGGGCGGCGTGGTCACGGGTGTTCCCTCTCTGCCGAGGTCCACCCGGCCACGCGAAGGCGGCGCGGCGGGTGTGCGGCGGGTGTGCGGAGTGCTGCGCGACGGCGGTCGCGACGTCGGGCTGGGTCCACCGTATTGCGCGCGGACGACCCCCCGCACCGCGCGACGACCAGGCGGGCGATGACAGAGGTCGTCCGCGAGCACGATGCGCGGACCGGGCCCGCGGTTAGGTTGTGCGACATGTCTCGGATCCCCACCGCCCTCATCGCCGCGCTCACCCTCGTGGTCGGGTTCGCCGTCGCGGAGCTCACCGGCGTGCGCGCGCTGGGCGGCGTCGTGCTGGTCGCCGGGGTGCTCTGGTGCGCGGTCCGCGCGCGGGCGGCCGGCTGGTGGCGGGTCGGGGCGGTCGTGCTGGTCGGCGCGGCGTGCTTCGCGGCGTCGCACCTGCTGGGGCGGGCGATCGGCGCGTGGCCCGCGGTCGTCGTGGCGGCGCTGGTGCTCGGTGCGGCGACCTTCGCGCTGGTGGACCGACCGGTCGCGCGGCCGGCGACGGTCTGATGGGGAGCGACGCCTTCCTGGTCTGCTGCGGGCTCGCGACGCTCGACGTCGTGCAGGTGGTCGACCGGCTGCCCCGGGCCGACGAGAAGGTGGTGGCCCGGAGCCTCGACGTGACGTTCGGGGGCCCGGCCGCCAATGCCGCGGCGACCGCCGTGGCGCTCGGCGTGCGCACGCGCCTGGTGACCGCGCTCGGGTCCGGTCCGGTCGCCGACCTGGTCCGCGACGGGCTCGTCGCCGCGGGCGTCGACGTCGTCGACCTGCTGGCCGGCCGCCCCGACTCGCCGGCGGTGTCGACCGTGCTGGTGACCGCCGCGACGGGCGAGCGGGCCGTGGTGTCCGTCAACGCGACGGCCGTGGAGGCGATGCCGCCCCCGACGCAGGACGTGCTCGACGGAGCGACCGCGCTGCTGCTCGACGGGCACCACCTCGAGGCCGGGCTCGCGCTCGCCACCGCCGCGCACGACCGCGGGATCGCCGTGCTGCTGGACGGCGGAAGCTGGAAGCCCGGGCTGGACCGGCTCCTCGCGGTCGTCGACCACGCGGTGCTCTCCGCGGACTTCGCGCTGCCCGGCGAGCCCGAGGACCTTCTGGACCGGGTCGCGGCCCTCGGCCCCGGCACGGTCGCGCGGTCGGCCGGCGCCGGCCCGGTGCGCCTCCGGGTCGTGGCACCCGACGGGCTCGTCTCGTGGTCCGCCATCGAGCCGCCGGTCGTGCAGGTGGTCGACACGCTGGGGGCCGGCGACGTGCTGCACGGCGCGACGGCAGCGGCCCTCGCGCAGGGGCAGCCGATCCTCCCCGCGCTGGCCGAGGGCGTCCGGCGGGCGTCCGAGTCGGTGCGATGGCCGGGCGCGCTCGGCTGGGTGCGCGCGTCGACCTGAGGAGTCCCACGGACGGCGGAGGCGCAGGTAGGCCGTTCGGCCGAGCCGTCGAGGACCGGGCCGTGCCTAGGCTGCACGCGTGATCCCCGACGCCCTCCGTCCGCTGTGGACGGCCCCCCGACCCCCCGGCGCGCCCGCGCGGGTCTGGCGGGACTGGGTGCTGGTCGGGCTGCTGCTGCCCGCCGCCGTGCTCGAGGCCCTCCAGCGGCACGACGTGGCGTGGATGCCCGCGTCCTTCGTGATCGCCGTCGTGACCGTCCTTGCGCTGCTGTGGCGACGGACGCACCCGCTCGCCGTGGTCGTCGTCGTGTTCGGCAGCCTCGCGGTCGTCGACGCGGCGGCCCTGGTGGCCGGCGTGGGCGAGTGGGGGCTTTTCACCTCGGCATGCATCCTCCTGCTGCCGTACGCGCTGGCCCGGTGGGGGAGCGGACGCGAGATCGTCCTCGGGCTGGGCGTCGTCGCGATCGCCCTGGCGCTCGGGATCGCCGGTCACTGGACGGGCATCGGCGACGCCATCCTCGAGGCCGTGTTCCTGCTCTCGCCGGCCGCGATCGGCGCGTGGGTCCGGTACGGCGCCACGTCGCGGGTCCGCGAGCAGGAGCAGGGCCGGCTGCGCGAGCGCGAGCAGCTCGCCAGGGAGCTGCACGACACGGTCGCCCACCACGTCTCCGCGATCGCGGTCCGTGCCCAGGCGGGTCGGGTGGTGGCGGCGACGAACCCCGACGCGGCCGTCGACGCCCTGCGGGTCATCGAGACCGAGGCCTCTCGGGCGCTGACCGAGATGCGGCTCATGGTCGGCGCCCTGCGCGACGGCGGTGCCCCGGAGCTGGCCCCGCAGCAGGGCGTCGCGGACATCGAGCGGCTCGCGCGCGCCGTCGGCGGCCCGCCCCGCGTCGAGCTCGAGCTCTCGGGGGACCTGGACGACCTGCGCCCCGCCGTCGGCGTCGCGGTCTACCGCCTGGCGCAGGAGTCGATCACGAACGCGCTGCGCCACGCCCGGCACGCCTCACGGATCGACGTCCGCCTCGTGGGGGACGACGACTGCGTGCGGCTGACCGTCGAGGACGACGGCGAGATCCAGGCACGCAGCGGGACCGGGTACGGGCTGGTCGGGATGACCGAGCGCGCGACCCTGCTCGGCGGCACCCTCGCCGCGGGGCCGGGCACGGACCGCGGCTGGACGGTCGCCGCGGTCCTGCCGCGAGAGGGGGCGGTCCGATGAGGACCCGCCGAGGCGGCAACGGCCGTCCGACGAGGACGGGTGCGTGCCGATGACGATCCGGGTGCTGGTGGCCGACGACCAGGAGATCGTCCGCACGGGCCTGGCGATGATCCTCGCCGCGCAGCCCGGGATCGAGGTGGTGGCCCAGGTCGCCGACGGGCGCCAGGCGGTCGCCCGGGCGCGCGAGCTGCGGCCCGACGTGTGCCTGCTCGACATCCGGATGCCGGAGATGGACGGCATCGAGGCGACGCGACGGCTGGCCGGCCCCGACGTCGCCGACCCGCTCGCGGTCGTCGTCATCACGACGTTCGACCTCGACGAGTACGTGCACGGCGCGCTCCGGGCCGGCGCCCGGGGGTTCCTGCTGAAGGACGCCGGCCCCGAGCTGCTGGTGCAGGCGGTGCACGCGGCGGCCGCCGGCGACGCGCTGATCGCGCCGAACGTCACGGTCCGCCTGCTCGCGGCGTTCGCGGCGGGTGGGGACGGTCGGCCGCCGGCCCAGCCCATCGCCCCGCTCACCGTCCGCGAGGAGGAGGTGCTGGTCACGGTCGCGCGGGGGAAGACGAACTCCGAGATCGCCGAGGAGCTCCGCATCAGCCTCGGCACCGTGAAGACCCACCTCGGCAGCCTCATGGACAAGCTCGGTGCCCGGAACCGGGTGGAGCTCGCGATGTGGGCCTACGAGACGGGCCGCATGGCGCGCTAGCCGGCGAGCGCCTCGCGCACCAGCGGCGCGACCTGCGTGCCCAGCAGCTCGATGGAGCGCAGCGACTCCGCCTGCGGGACCCCGGAGAGGTCCATCTGGAACGACTGCCGGTCGTGGTGCAGCACCTCGTGCAGGGCGACGATCCGCTCGGCGACCTGCTCGGGCTCGCCGACGAAGTACGCGCCGCCGCGCGCCGCCTGCGACTCGTAGGAGATGCGGTTGGGCATCGGGAAGCCGCGCTCGGCCGAGATCTTGCTCATCGACGCCAGCCAGTACGGGTAGAAGAAGTCCCGGGCCGCCTTGCCGTCCTGCGCGAAGAACCCCATGCCGGCGACCGACACGAAGCGGTCGGCGGAGTCGTGCCCGGACTCGGCGTGCGCGCGACGGTAGAGGTCGACCAGCGGCGCGAACTGGGCGGGCTGGCCGCCGATGATCGCGTAGCTGATGGGCAGCCCGAGCACCCCGGCGCGCACCGACGACTGCGGGTTGCCGCCCGTGGCCACGGCGATGCGCAGGTGCTGGCCGCGACCGGGGTGGTCGAAGGGGCGGGGGAGGACCAGGGCGTCGTCGAGCGCGGGCCGGAAGCGGCCGCTCCACGTCACGCGCTCCTGCGAGTCGAGCCGCAGGAGCAGCTGGATCTTTTCGTCGTAGAGGTCGTCGTAGTCGTCGAGCGACGCCCCGAACAGGGGGTACGACTCGATGAAGGAGCCGCGGCCGGCGAGCAGCTCGACGCGTCCCTCGGAGATCAGGTCCATCGTGGCGAACTGCTGGTACACGCGGACGGGGTCCTCGGTGGACAGGACCGTCACGGCGCTGCCGACGGTGAGCCGGGACGTCTGCGCGAGGGCCGCGGCGATGACCGTGGACGGCGACGAGATGGCGTAGTCGGGCCGGTGGTGCTCGCCGATCCCGACGTAGTCGAGGCCGACCTCCTCGGCGAGCCGGATCCGTTCGAGCACCTCGCGGAGGCGCTGACCGGGGGAGACCTGGACCCCGGTGGTGGGGTCGGGGTGGACGTCGCCGAACGTGTACAGGCCGAGTTCCATGCCCGTGCGAACGCACCGACCGCGCAGCCTGTTCCCGCGTTCCCGCAGGTGAGGGTGCTGCCCCAGGTCACCGCCATGGGCGCGCGAAGTGAATCGTTTTCCTGTGAGTCGGCCAGGTGAACGTCCGGTCACGATGTGGTCACGGTCACAGAGCAGAGTTGACTTTCGATTAGTAAGGAAGGTCTACTAACAAACGTGACAGCGACCACGCAGCCCCTCGCGGCAGCCCGCGGAGTCGGTCGGGCACTGCGCCCGACCGGCAAGGTGCTGCCCGAGCACGCTCGTGCGCACAACCGGTCGCTCGTCCTCGCGCACCTGTTCCACAGCGGGACCGCGTCCCGCGCCGACATCGCCCGCAGCACCGGCCTGACCCGCGTCACGGTGTCCGGCCTGGTGGCCGACCTCATCGCCGAGGGGCTGGTCGAGGACCTCGGTATCCGCGTCGAGGGCAAGGTCGGCAAGCCGGCCACGCTCGTCGGGATGCGGACCGCGGACTTCCAGATCATCGCCGTCGACCTGACCGACGACTCGCGCCTGCTGGGGGCCGTGATGACCCTCGTCGGTGGCGTCGTCGACCGCCGCTCGGTCGCCCTGGAGGGCCGCACGGGCGACGCCGCGGCCGACCTGCTCGAGAGCCTCTGCCGCGACCTGCTGGCCGCCGCGACCCGTCCGGTCATCGGCGTCGGCATCGCGTCGCCCGGTGTCATCGACCTGGCGGGCACGGTCGTCCAGGCGCCGAACCGGGGCTGGTACGACCTCCCGCTCGCCGCGAACCTCACGCGGGCGCTGGGCGTGCCCGTGCACGTCGCCAACGACGCCAACACCCGCGCGCTCGGCGAGTTCACCTACGGCTCCGCCGCCGGGTCGGGCTGCATGGTGCTCACGGTCGGGGAGGGCGTCGGCGCCGGGATCGTCGTCGACGGCGCGCTCGTGCTCGGCCGCCACCACGCCGCCGGCGAGATCGGCCACGTGACCGTCGTCGACGGGGACGTGCGCGACGAGCCCCCGCTCGACTGCGCGTGCGGCCGCTCAGGCTGCCTCGAGACCGTGCTGAGCGTCCCGGCCCTGCGCCGACGGACCGCCGGTCTGTCCCGCGAAGACTCCGACGCCGCGCTGGCGTCGGTCGGACGGCTGCTGGGCATCGCCCTGGCGCCCGTCGTCAGTGCGCTCGACCTCGCCGAGGTCCTGTTCTCCGGTCCGCCGGAGCTGCTGGACGGACCTCTGCGCGACTCGGCGCTCGCCACCATCCGTGCGCGGACCATGCCCGTCATCGGGCACGGCCTCGCCATGCGGATGGGATCCCTCGACGAGGACGGGGCTCTCGCTGGTGCGGCAGTCCTGGTCCTGTCGGGCCAGCTGGGGGTCTCGTGACGACCCCCAGCCGGCCCCTTGCAGGTCGGAAGAAACCCCCGGCGACGCCGTCCGGCGCTCGTCTCGTTCACGGGAGGAACCCCAACGTGAAGATCCTACGTTTCGCGGCCGTCGGCGTGGCCGCCGCGCTCACGCTCGCGGCCTGCGGCTCCGGCGACGACGCAGGCGACGACGCCAGCGCTCCCGCCGGTACGCCCGAGCCCGCCACGATCAAGCTGTGGCTCAACGGCACGGACACCCCGCAGGCGCTGCGCGACTACCTCACCACGACCTTCGAGTCGGAGAACCCCGGCTCGAAGCTCGTCATCGAGGAGCAGGACTGGAGCGGGCTCGTCCCGCGTCTGCAGACCGCGCTCGCCTCGGAGGACCAGACCCCCGACCTGGTCGAGATCGGCAACACGCAGTCGCCGACCTTCACCTACGCCGGTGCCTTCGCCGACATCTCGGACATGTACGACGAGCTGGGCGGCGAGAAGCTCCTCCAGGGCTTCGTCGACGCCGGTAGCGCGGACGACAAGTTCTACGCCGCCCCGTACTACTCCGGCGCGCGCGCCGTGTTCTACAACAAGGACGCCTTCGCCGCGGCCGGGGTCGAGGTTCCGACCACGCTCGAGGAGTTCACCGAGGTCGCGAAGAAGCTGCAGACGGACACGCAGTCCGGCTTCTGGCTGCCCGGCCAGGACTGGTACAACGGCGCGGCCTGGATCTACACCAACGGCGGCGACCTCGCGGTCAAGGACGGCGACTCCTGGAAGGGCGCGCTCTCCTCGCCCGAGTCGGTCAAGGGCCTCGAGGAGGTCCAGGACCTGTTCCAGAACGCCACGCACGCCCCGGCCGACAGCGACTCGAACGAGCCGTGGGTCCCGTTCAACGCGGGCCAGGCGGCCATGTTCTCCGCGCCGACGTGGGCGCGGTGGAGCATCGACCTGCCCGCCTGCAACAAGGGCGTCGCGGCCGACGACAAGTCGGACGCGGCCAAGGCGCTGCTCGCCGAGCAGCAGGCCTGCAACGAGGAGCACACCGGTGTCTTCCCGCTGCCGGGTCTCGACGCCGGTTCGTACGCGAACGGCTTCGCGGGCGGCTCGAACATCGCCGTCGCGGCGAAGTCCAAGCACCCTGAGCTGGCCAAGAGCCTCCTGAAGATCATCTTCACGGAGGAGTTCCAGAACCAGCTGGGCCAGAACGGCCTCATCCCGGGCAACACGGAGTACGCCGCCTCCATGGGCGACGACGTGTACGCCCAGGCCGCTGTCGCCGCCGCGCTCAACGCCAAGCTCACGCCGGCGGCCGAGAAGTGGGCCGACGTCGAGGGCGACCGCATCCTGGAGGACTTCTTCCAGAAGCTCGCCACCGGTGCGGACGTCAAGGAGAGCGCCGCCGCGACGGACAAGCTCCTCGAGGACGCGCTGAACTGATCCGGCTCCGGTCGGCCGCCTCCCCACCCGGGACGCGGCCGGCCGGGACCTGGATCGGCCGGACGACCTTCGGCCGATCTCCCGCTCGACGATCACGGTCCGCCGATCCTCGATCGGCCGACCACCTGATCCGGGCACGACCGGGCCTGCCGACGCAGGCCGGCCCGGTCGTGCCACCAGACAGGAGTTCCCCATGGCAGCCTCTGCCCCCGCGCTGCAGCAGGACGACGACGTCGCCGTCGCCTTCCCGCGCCGCCGCCGACGCAAGCTCGGCGTGTACGGCCTGCTCGTCCCGGCCGCCGTCCTCATGGGCGTCGCCCTCGGCTACCCGCTGATCCGCCAGTTCGTCATCTCCTTCCAGGAGTACGGCCTGCGCCAGCAGTTCGGTCAGCCCGCCGAGTGGGTCGGCCTCCAGAACTACGTCGACCTCCTGACCGACCCCTACGTGTGGGCGGTCATCGGGCGCTCGATCGCCTTCTGCCTGGTCAACGCGGCCGTGACGATGCTCATCGGCATCGCGTTCGCCGTCCTCATGTCGCGGATCGGCACGGCCTCGCGCATCACGCTGCAGGTCTCTCTCCTGCTGGCGTGGGGCACCCCCGTGCTCGCGTCGATGACGGTCTGGCAGTGGCTGTTCGACTCGCAGTACGGCGTCATCAACTGGGTCCTGGCGAACGTCTTCGGCCTCGAGGACATGGCCGGGCACTCGTGGATCATCCAGCCGCTGTCGTTCTACTTCGTCGCGACGGTCATCGTCGTGTGGATGTCCGTGCCGTTCGTCGCGTTCTCCGTCTACGCCGGCCTGCTCCAGGTACCGGAGGAGACGATGGAGGCCGCCCAGCTCGACGGCGCCTCGTCGCGCCAGCGGTTCTGGAACATCACGATGCCGATGATCCGGCCGGTGCTCTCGATCGTGCTGCTGCTGCAGGTGATCTGGGACCTCAAGGTGTTCACGCAGATCTACGTGCTCCAGCGGGCCGGCGCGCCGACGCGCGAGACCAACCTGCTGGGCACCCTCATCTACTCCTACGCCAAGGAGTTCTCGCTGGCCGGCGCGCTCGCCACGATCATGCTGGTGCTGACGCTCGCCCTCACCGGGTTCTACATCCGGCAGATGCTGAAGGAGGACGAGCTGTGAGCGCCGTCGACGTCCCGGCACCCGCGCCGCAGGCCACGCCGAGCGAGATCCCGCTCCGCAGGGCGACGAAGTCGTCCGAGGCCGGCCGCGCGCAGTCCCGCGGCGGCCGCCGCGCCCTGGGCGCGCTCGCGATCGTCCTCGCGGTCCTGTGGGTGTTCCCCATCTACTGGATGATCAACAGCGCGTTCCTGCCGCTCAACAAGCTGCAGACGCCGGACCCGACGTTCTTCCCGCTGGGCGGCACGCTGTCGAACTTCCGGCGGGTGCTGAACGACCCGACGTTCTGGGCCGCGATGCGCATCTCGCTGGCGGTCGTCGTCATCGTCCTGATCGCCGCGCTGATCTTCGCGTTCCTGGCCGCGCTCGCCGTGAGCCGGTTCCGGTTCCGTGGCCGCAAGGGCTTCATCCTCACCATCCTCGTGGTGCAGATGATCCCGGCCGAGGGGCTGTTCATCTCGCAGTACCAGATGCTCGACGGCTGGAACCTGGTCAACAAGGTCGCCGGCCTGGCGCTCGTCTACACCGCGGCGATCCTGCCGTTCACCATCTGGATGCTGCGCGGGTTCGTCGCCGGGGTGCCGATCGAGCTCGAGGAGGCCGGCATGGTCGACGGGCTGTCGCGCACGGGCGCCTTCTTCCGCATCACGTTCCCGCTGCTGGCGCCCGGCCTGGTCGCCGCCGGCGTGTACGGGTTCCTGCAGGCGTGGAACGAGTACACCCTGGCGCTCGTCGTCATGACCGACCCGTCGCAGCGCACGCTGCCGCTCTGGCTGCAGGGGCTCGTCGAGTCCAACCGCGCCACCGACTGGGGCGTCGTCATGGCCGGCTCGGCGCTCATCGCGATCCCCGTCATCGTGTTCTTCCTGTTCGTCCAGAACAAGATGACGTCCGGGCTCGTCGCGGGTGCGGTGAAGGGCTGACGTGAGCGCGCAGGGGATCCCGACGCCGCAGGGGCGGGCGTCGGACGGGAACGCACGTCCGTGGTCCGTCGGGCTGGACGTCGGCGGCACCAAGGTGCTCGGCGTCCTGCTGGACGCCGACGGCGTCGCTCGGCACCAGCTGCGCTCGGCCACGGCGGACGGCGCCGACGGCGTGGTCGACACGATCGTCGGCGTGGTCGAGGAGCTCGCCGCGAGCGCCGGCGTGCCGGTCGCCGAGCTGGCGGGGGTGGGGATCGGCCTGCCCGGCGTCGTCGACGCGGCCGACGGCACCGTCGAGCATGCGGTCAACCTCGGCATCGAGCGCCGCACGCCACTCGCGGCGCTCGTCTCCGCGCGGCTGGGCCTGCCCGTCCGGGTGGAGAACGACCTCACCGTCGCCGTCGTCGGCGCCGCGCACACGGTCGACGGTCGCCGCGCGGCCGCCGACGCCGACGTCGTGCACGACCTCGCGTTCCTCGCGCTCGGCACGGGGCTCGCCGCGGGCCTGCTGCTCGAGGGCCGCCTGCGTCGCGGCTCGACGGGCGGAGCGGGGGAGATCGGGCACCTGACGCTGGTCCCCGGGGGCCTGCCCTGCAAGTGCGGGCAGCTCGGCTGCCTCGAGCAGTACGCCTCGGGCTCCGCGCTCGACGCCGCGTGGCCCAGCCGATACGGGCGGCCCGCGCCGGAGGAGCTCTTCGTCGCGGCGGAGGCGGGCGACGCCCGGGCCGTCGAGATCCGGGACCAGTTCGCCTGGGCCGTCGCGGCGGCCGTGCGGATCCTGGTCCTGACCTGCGACGTCGAGCTGGTCGTCATCGGCGGCGGCGTCAGCGCGCTGGGGCAGCCGCTGCTGCGGGCGGTGAAGGCGGAGCTGGAGCGCGAGGCGCAGGCGTCGCCGTTCCTCGCCTCGATGGGGCTTGCCAAGCGCGTCAGCCTCGCGCCCGCCGACGTGCCGGTCGGCGCCGTCGGTGCCGCGCTGCTGGGCAGAGGGGAGTACATCTGATGGAGGTCGTCATCGCACCCGGCTCCGAGCTGGGTCGGCTCGCCGCCGCGGCGATCGAGCAGCTGGTGCGCGCGCAGCCCGACGCGGTCCTGGGCCTGGCGACGGGCTCGAGCCCGCTCGCCGTCTACGACGAGCTCGCGCGCCGCTACACCGAGCACGGCCTCTCGTTCGCCCGCACCCGGGCGTTCATGCTCGACGAGTACGTGGGCCTCGCCGCGGACCACCCCGAGCGGTACCGGAACGTCATCGAGACCGAGATCGCCTCCCGCGTCGACTTCGCGCCGGGCGCCGTGCAGGGGCCCGACGGGCTCGCCGAGGACCTGGTCGCGGCCTGCGCGGCCTACGAGGACGCGATCGCGGCGGTCGGCGGCGTCGACCTGCAGCTCCTCGGCATCGGCACGGACGGGCACATCGCCTTCAACGAGCCGGGGTCGTCGCTGGCCTCGCGCACGCGCATCAAGACGCTCACGCGCCAGACGCGCGAGGACAACGCCCGGTTCTTCGGCGGCGACATCGACCAGGTGCCGCAGCACTGCCTCACCCAGGGCCTCGCGACGATCATGGCGGCGCGCCACCTCGTCCTGCTGGCCACCGGCCGGGGCAAGGCCGAGGCCGTGCACCAGCTGGTCGAGGGACCCGTCAGCGCCATGTGGCCGGCGACGATCCTGCAGCACCACCCGCACGTCACGGTGCTCGTCGACGACGCCGCGGCGAGCCGCCTGCAGCTCGCCGACTACTACCGCGAGACCTTCGCGTCGAAGCCGGCCTGGCAGGGTCTCTGAGGCTGTTCGGCGGGCGCTCGGTGACCTTCCGCACCCCGGACGGACCGGGGTCGTGTCGGCCCTGCGACGTACACTCGTCGCCATGAGCGAGCCCCTGCCTCCGAGCACCGGACCCGACGACCCGTTCTCTTCGGACCCGGGGACGTCGACCAGCGTGCTGGAGCGCGAGGAGACCGTCGAGCAGGTCGAGCCGGGGGACCACGAGCGGTTCGCGCACTACGTGCGCAAGGAGAAGATCCTCGACTCCGCGCTGAGCGGCAAGCCCGTGATCGCGCTGTGCGGCAAGGTCTGGGTGCCGGGCCGGGACCCGAACAAGTTCCCCGTCTGCCCCGTGTGCAAGGAGATCTACGAGGGTCTTCGTGAGCCGCAGGACGGCGACAAGAACGAGGGCGGCAAGGGCTCCGGCGGCGGTCGGAAGTGGGGCTTCGGCCGCAACCCCGGCAGCGGCGGCGCGTGACGGCGGCCCCGCGCCCGTCCTCCCTCCCGTCGACCCACGCGTCCTCGTCCGCGGCCTCCCAGCTGCCGCCGGCGTTCCCCGCGCGTGCGCCGTGGGGGACGGCGGGCAAGCTGCGCGCCTGGCAGGCCGAGGCGATCGAGCACTACCGGACGTCCAACCCGCGTGACTTCCTCGCCGTGGCCACGCCGGGCGCCGGCAAGACGACGTTCGCCCTGCGCATCGCGACCGAGCTGCTCGAGGCCAAGCTCGTGCGCCGTGTCACGGTCGTCGCGCCGACGGAGCACCTCAAGCGGCAGTGGGCCGACGCCGCGGCGCGCGTGGGCATCACGCTCGACCCCAACTTCAGCAACGCCCAGGGGCGGCACGGCCACGGGTTCGACGGCGTCGCCGTGACCTACGCCCAGGTGGCCAGCAAGCCCGCGCTGCACGCCGCGCGGACGGCGGGCGCCCCCACCCTGGTGATCCTCGACGAGGTGCACCACGGCGGTGACGCGCTGTCGTGGGGCGACGCGGTGCGCGAGGCGTTCGAGGGTGCCACGCGCCGGCTCGCCCTGACCGGGACGCCGTTCCGTTCCGACACCGCGGCGATCCCCTTCGTGCGGTACGACCGCGACCACCAGGGCATCCGCCGCAGCGTCGCGGACTACACCTACGGCTACGGCGACGCGCTGCGCGACCACGTCGTACGGCCGGTGATCTTCCTGTCCTACAGCGGGTCGATGCGCTGGCGGACCAAGGCGGGGGACGAGATCAGCGCCCGGCTGGGGGAGCCGCTGACCAAGGACATCACCGCGCAGGCGTGGCGCACGGCGCTCGACCCGAACGGCGAGTGGATCCCGAGCGTGCTCGCGGCCGCCGACCGCCGGCTGTCCGAGGTGCGGCGCGCGATCCCCGACGCGGGCGCGATGGTGATCGCGACCGACCAGACGGACGCCCGGGCGTACGCGGGCCACCTCGCCCGGATCACCGGGAAGTCGCCCACCGTCGTGCTGTCGGACGACGACGGCGCGAGCGACCGGATCGACGAGTTCTCCGCGGGCGACTCCCGCTGGCTGGTCGCCGTCCGCATGGTCTCGGAAGGGGTCGACGTGCCGCGGCTGGCGGTCGGCGTGTACGCCACGAGCACGGCCACACCGCTGTTCTTCGCGCAGGCCGTCGGCCGGTTCGTGCGCGCGCGGCGCCGGGGCGAGACGGCCTCGGTGTTCCTGCCCAGCGTCCCGCAGCTGCTCGCCCTGGCCCACACGCTCGAGCTCGAGCGCGACCACGCCCTGGACCGGCCCAAGACGCTCGAGGAGCAGGGCGTCGACGTCGGTCTGGACGACGACGCGCTGGCCGAGGCGAACCGGGAGCGCAACGGACCGGACGAGCTCGGGCCGGACGGCAAGCAGGGCGCGTTCGAGGCCCTCGAGGCGCAGGCGTCGTTCGACCGCGTGCTGTTCGACGGCGGCGAGTTCGGCACGGGCGCGGAGATGGGCTCCGAGGAGGAGCTCGACTTCCTGGGCCTGCCCGGGCTGCTCGACGCCGACCAGGTCTCCGCACTGCTGCGCCAGCGTCAGGCCGACCAGATCAGCGGCCGGAAGAACGCCCCCGAGGCGCTGGCCGAGATGGACCACCGCAAGCAGGCCGAGCTGCGCAAGGAGCTGTCGCAGCTGGTGGGTGCCTGGGCGCGCAAGAGCGGGCAGCCGCACGGCTCGGTGCACAACGAGCTGCGACGCCGGTGCGGCGGGCCCGAGGTGGCCCTCGCGGATCCCGACCAGCTCACCGCCCGCGTCGCCATGGTGCGCGGGTGGTTCGTCGGCAAGCGTTGACGGGCGGCTTCCTCGACCTGTCGATGTGCCGACCGCCTCGACTCTCTCCTGCTCGTGGGATGGCGCGGCCGACCGTCGAGCGGCCCGCACCCACGTCCTTCCGGCTGCCGCATCCGTGACAGAACGGCACTGTCGCGGGACCATCACCACGTCGGCTCGTGGCAGGAAACGGTCCGACGTCTGCACTCCTCGTCGCGCCGCAGGCCCGATCCCGGCCGGCTCCGCTCGGTGTCCACCGGAGGAATCCGCCATGCGAAAGATCGTCGTGTACATGTTGTTGTCCCTCGACGGGGTCGCCGAGGAGCCCGACAGGTTCATCACCGCCTGGGACGACGAGCTGGACGCCAACCTCGCCGCCGTGATCGCGACGCAGGACGCGGTCATCCTCGGTCGGCGCAGCTACGACGAGTGGGCGAAGTACTGGCCGGGAAGCACGATCCAGCCGTTCGCGGACTTCATCAACGGGGTCACCAAGTACGTCGCGACCTCGACACCGCTCGACCGGGAGTGGGTCAACGCGACCGCTGTCGACGGCGGTCTCGTGGAGTTCGTCCGAGAGCTGAAGGACCGGCCGGGAGGCGACATCGGCGTCCATGCCAGCATCACGCTCGCGCAGACCCTGCTCGCCGCGGGCGTCGTCGACGAGCTCAGGCTCGTGATCGCGCCCGCGGTCGCCGGTCCCGGAAGACGGCTGCTCGAGGGACTGCCACCGGCCCGGCTCGACATGATCCACACCACCTCCTCGCCGACCGGCCACCTGCTGGTGGACTACCGCGTCGTCGGGTGACGCGACGCGTCGTGGTGGACCAGGGCCGGGTCGCGCCCGGTGGGCTTCCGAGAGCCTCGCGCGTACATCCGGGATCAGCTCGCCGCAAGGTGCATCTCACCATGCGGACGCGATCGTAGAGGGTAAAACCCCAGGTCACAGCGCTGGACGCGCGACCACATAGCATTTCGGTTCACCCGCGCAACTTTTCCCTCGACGTGCCGAGAGCGGATTTCCCTGCCAGATTTGTTCTGTGACACACGGCGCCGGGTACCCCCGGATGCCGGACGGTGACCACAGATCGAAAGGGTCAACCATGCCTACCTGGCTCATCCTCATCCTTGTCGGTGTCGTACTCGTCGTCCTCGGCGTCGCGACCAACATCGGAACCTGGCTCATCTGGATCGGCGTGATCGTGCTCGTGGTCAGCCTCATCCTCGGGCTGGTCGGTCGGGGCCGCTCGCGCGCCTAGCCAGGGTCAGGTGACGACCGGGCGTGCTGACCGCCGCCCCCCCGCACCGGATCGACCCTCCCGCCGCGCGGACCCTGACGGGAGCGCGCGGCGCGCAGTCCGCAGTACCGACGCTGCGGCTCGGGCCCCTCAGTCCCCGAGCCGCAGCGTCACGGTCGGCACCGCTGCCTCGTCGGCAGACAGCCGCCGCGCCCCGCGCGGCAGCTCGTCTCGCGAGGCGCGGTGCCTTTCCGTCGCATGGCGCACGCCGTCCTGGCCTACCCAGCGCGGGTCGACCACGCCGTCCTCGACGAGCGGGACGTGCAGCGGGCGCAGGGAGGCGTCCCCGGGCGACCAGCCTCGGACGTCGTCGTCGGCGCCGACGACCAGCACCTCCTCGACCGCCCGGCCGTCGGTGCCCAGCCGCCGGGCCGCCGCCTTGCGGCCACCCACGCTGATCTTGCCCCGCGCGGCCTTGGCCACCGGGGCGAGCACCCCGTCGGCACCCTCGCGTGCGACGAGCTTGTAGACCATCCCGCACGTCGGCGCCCCGGATCCGGTGACCACGGATGTGCCGACGCCGTAGCTGTCCACCGGGGCGACGGCCAGCGCGGCGATGGCGTACTCGTCCAGGTCGGACGTCACCGTGATCTTCGTGCTCCGTGCGCCCGCCTCGTCCAGCTGGGCGCGGACTTCGTGCGCGAGGACGCCGAGGTCGCCGGAGTCGAGCCGCACCGCCCCGAGGCCGGGACCGGCGGCGGCCAGGGCCAGCTCGACGCCGCGGCGCACGTCGTAGGTGTCCACCAGCAGGGTGGTCCCGACGCCCTGGGCGGCGACCTGCGCGGCGAACGCGGCCGCCTCGTCGTCGTGCAGGAGCGTGAACGCGTGCGCCGCCGTGCCGATGGTGGGCAGACCGTAGCGCCGCCCGGCCTCGAGGTTCGAGGTGCCGACGAAACCCGCGACGACCGCCGCGCGCGCCGCCGCGACCGCCGCCTCCTCGTGCGCCCGACGCGAGCCCATCTCCAGGACGGGCCGGTCGACGGCGGCGCTGGTCATCCGGGACGCGGCGGACGCGACCGCCGAGTCGTAGTTGAGGATCGAGAGCACGAGCGTCTCCAGCAGGACCGCCTCCGCGAAGCTGCCCTCGACCACCATGACGGGCGACGAGGGGAAGAAGGCCTCACCCTCGGCGTACCCGACGATCGAGCCGGTGAACCGGTACTCGGACAGGTAGGCCAGCGTCGCGTCGTCGACGACGCCGACCTGCGCCAGCCAGTCGAGCTCGGCGGCGCCGAACCGGAACCGCTCGAGCGACTCGAGCACGCGGCCGGTGCCGGCCAGCACCCCGTACCGCCGGCCGGGGGGGAGCCGTCGCGTGAACACCTCGAAGACGCACCGTCGGTGCGCGGTGCCGTCGGCCAGCGCGGCCTGCAGCATGGTGAGCTCGTAGCGGTCGGTCAGGAGCGCGGCGCTGGGCGCCTGCGGGGCCGTCATGGCCCCAACGTAGGCGGGCGGGGGTCCGCGCGCGTGCCCGACCTGGCCGTCCCGCGCCTACAGTGGGCGCGTGCCAGTGCAGACCCTCCCCGACGCCAGCGTCGAGGAGGCTCAGGAGGCCGCGGTCGCCGACCCGTGGGTGACGATCGTGTGGAACGACCCGGTCAACCTCATGAGCTACGTGACGTACGTGTTCGAGTCGTACTTCGGTCATCCGCGCGAGAAGGCCGAGCGGCTCATGCGCCAGGTCCACGAACAGGGCCGGGCGGTGGTCTCGACGGGATCGCTCGAGGCGATGGAGGTCGATGTGCAGGCGATGCACGGGTTCGGGCTCTGGGCGACGCTGCAGCGCAGCGGGCAGTGATGCGGGGCTTCAGGCGTCGCCGGGGGATGTACGCCGCGCGGCTGGACGACGACGAGCGGGAGGTGATCGCCGCCCTCGTCGCGGACGTGGCCGAGCTGCTGGGAGCCGGCCGCCTCGAGGCGCCCGACGACAGCACCGTGCGCGCCGGAGACGGCTCGCCGCGCATGAGCATGGAGCCGCTGACGCCGCCGTCCGATCCCGCGGTGCGCCGGCTGCTGCCCGACGCCTCCCGCGACGACCCGGAGGTCGCCGCCGAGTTCCGCCGGCTCACCGAGGACGACCTGCGCGCGGACAAGATCGCACGGCTGACCCGGCTGTGGGTCGCACTGACCACGCCGACCGAGGGCTGGCGGGCGGACGCGTTCGTCGTGGACCCCGACGACGCGAAGGACGTCGCGGCCTCGATCACGGACCTGCGGCTGGTGCTCGCGGAACGCCTGGACATCCGTACCGACGAGCAGGCGGAGCGGCTGTACGACGCGCTCCTGGCCGCCCCGCAGGCGGATGTCGAGGACGTCCCCGAGGCGCTCGACCCGGCGGCCCGCCGCTACCTCGTCGCCGTGTACGGCGCGCTGAGCTGGTTGCAGGAGTCGCTGGTCGAGGTCTTGCTGCACGACCTGCGCGCCTCCGGGCGCCGGGCGGGACCGTGACCGCGCAGCGGTTAGGCTCGTCCGCGTGAACGACGCCCCTCTCGGCATCTTCGACTCCGGCGTCGGTGGCCTCACCGTGGCGCGGTCGATCCTCGACCAGCTGCCGCACGAGTCCACCCTCTACATCGGGGACACCCTCAACACCCCCTACGGCAGCAAGCCGCTCGCCGCGGTGCGCGCGCACGCGCTCGAGGTGATGGACGACCTGGTCGACGCGGGCGTGAAGCTGCTGGTCATCGCGTGCAACACGGCGTCGTCGGCCATGCTGCGCGACGCCCGCGAGCGGTACACGCTGCGTCGCGGCATCCCCGTCGTCGAGGTGATCCTCCCCGCGGCCCGCCGCGCCGTCGCGGCCACCCGGTCCGGCCGGATCGGGGTCATCGCGACGAAGTCGACGGTCGAGTCGCGCTCGTACGACGACGCCTTCGCCGTGGCCCCCGGCGTCGAGCTGACCACCCAGGCCTGCCCGCAGTTCGTCCAGCTGGTCGAGGCGGGCATCACATCCGGCCCCGAGGTCCTCGCCGTGGCCCACGAGTACCTCGACCCGGTCCGCGCGGCCGGCGTGGACACCCTGGTCCTCGGCTGCACGCACTACCCTCTGCTCACGGGCGCCATCTCCTACGTCATGGGCGAGGAGGTCACGCTGGTGTCGAGCGCCGAGGAGACGGCCAAGGACGTCTACCGCACCCTGGTCGCGCACGACCTGGAGCGCGACCCGGCGGCCGGTCCGCCCACCCACCGCTTCCTGGCCACGGGTGACCCGACGCAGTTCCGCACCCTCGCGCGACGCTTCCTCGGCCCGGAGGTCGAAGCCGTCGAGTCCAGCTCGGTGCTGCGGTGAGGCTCACGGTCCTCGGCTCCGCCGGGTCGTTCCCCGGCCCCGACTCCGCCGCGTCCGGCTACCTGGTGCAGGCCGACGACGCGGACGGTCGCACCTGGACGGTGCTGCTCGACCTCGGCAACGGAGCACTGAGCGCGCTGCAGCGGTTCGGCGACCCCATGGCGCTCGACGCGATCGGGCTGTCCCACCTGCACGCGGACCACGTGGCGGACATGGCGGTCCTCAACGTGATGCTCCGGTACCACCCGGACGGCCCGCGCGCGCCCGTCGCCGTGCACGGCCCGGTGGGCACCGCCGAGCGGCTCGACCAGCTGGTCGGCAAGGACCCCGCCACGAGCACGGACGAGCAGTTCGTCGTGTCGGAGTGGGCCGTGGGTTCCCCCGTGGTCGTCGGGCCTCTGGTGCTGGAGCCGGTGCCGGTGAACCACCCCGTCCCCGCCTTCGGCATCCGCGTCACCGGGCCGAGCGATGCCGATCCTGCCCGCGCCGTGACGCTCGCCTACAGCGGCGACACCGACGCGTGCCCCGGGCTCGACACCCTCGCCGACGGCGTCGACCTCCTCCTCGCCGAGGCGGGTTTCCTGGACGGGCGCGACGACGCCCTGCGCGGCATCCACCTGAGCGGGCGGCGGGCCGGTGAGGCCGCGGCGCGCGGGGGCGCTCACCGCCTGGTCCTCACGCACATCCCCGCCTGGAACGACCCCGCCGTCGCGCTGGCGGAGGCGTCCGCCGTGTACGACGGCCCGATCGAGCTGGCCCGCCCGGGCGGCGTCCACGTCCTCTAGCCCACGACGTCCGCACTCAAGAGGGTCCTGACCCACAGGAGTGCGGACGTACGCGGAGTCCTGGCCGGTCTCGACCTGCGGAGGGCGGACGTCGTCGGGACGTGTCGGGGCGCGCGGTTAGGCTCGTCCGCATGACTTCTGCTCCCACCACCACTCCCGTCGCGCGCGTGCGCGCCGACGGCCGCGCCGCCGACGAGCTCCGTCCCGTGACCCTGACCCGCGGGTTCCTCGAGGCGGGCGAGGGCAGCGTCCTCGTCGAGTTCGGCGGCACCAAGGTGCTCTGCGTGGCGTCCTTCACGCCGGGCGTGCCGCGCTGGAAGAAGGGGTCCGGCGAGGGCTGGGTCACGGCCGAGTACTCGATGCTCCCGCGCGCGACGTCCAGCCGGTCCGACCGCGAGTCGGTCAAGGGGCGCATCGGCGGCCGCACGCACGAGATCTCCCGCCTCATCGGCCGCTCGCTGCGCGCGATCATCGACGTCTCGGCGCTGGGCGAGAACACGATCGTGCTCGACTGCGACGTCCTGCAGGCCGACGGCGGCACCCGCACGGCGTCGATCACCGGCGCCTACGTCGCGCTGGCCGACGCGGTCGCGTGGGCGGTCGAGAACAAGCACATCCCCAAGAACAAGGTGGTCCTGCGGGACTCGGTCGCCGCGGTGAGCGTCGGCATCGTCGACGGCCTGCCCGTGCTGGACCTCCCGTACGTCGAGGACGTCCGCGCCGAGACCGACATGAACGTCGTGGTCACCGGCTCGGGCACGTTCGTCGAGGTCCAGGGCACCGCCGAGCACGTGCCGTTCGACCGCGCGGAGCTCGACTCGCTCCTCGACCTCGCGGTCGCGGGCACCGCGCAGCTCACCGCGCTGCAGGTCGCGGCGCTGGCGTCGGCCCCCGGCGACGGGTCGGCCACCCGGTCCCAGCGGTGAGCCTCCCGGCGGGCGCGCGGCTCGTCCTGGCCACGCACAACGCGCACAAGGTCGGAGAGCTGCGCGCGATCCTCGGGCCGGTGCTGCCGGGCCTCGACCCCGCGTCGGTCGTCGGCGCCCGTGACGTCGGGGCCCCCGAGCCGGTCGAGGACGGGCTGACGTTCGCGGACAACGCGCTCCTCAAGGCGCGGGCGCTCGCGGCGTTCACGGGCCTGCCCGCGGTCGCGGACGACTCGGGGCTGGCGGTCGACGTCCTCGGCGGCGCGCCCGGCATCTTCTCGGCGCGCTGGGCCGGCAAGCACGGCGACGACGCGGCGAACCTGGCGCTGCTGCTCGCGCAGCTGGCCGACATCGCCTCTCCGCACCGCGGTGCCCGCTTCGTGTGCGCGGCCGCGCTGGTGACGCCCGACGGGTTCGAGCACGTCGAGACCGGCACGCTCGAGGGCACCCTCGCGACGGAGCCGCGCGGCGCGGGCGGGTTCGGGTACGACCCGATCCTCGTGCCGACGGGTGAGACCCGGTCGTGCGCGGAGCTGACGCCGGAGGAGAAGAACGCGATCAGCCACCGCGGCACGGCCTTCCGCGCGCTGGTCCCCACGCTCGCGCGGGTGCTCGGCGGATGACCTGCGGTGAGTGAGGCCAACCCATCGGTCGACGTCCAGCTCGTCGCCGACGCCGTCACCTACGGCTATCCCGGCCACGCCGTGCTCGACCGCATCGACCTGACGGTCAGCGCGGGGGACCGGGTCGGGATCGTCGGCGAGAACGGCGCCGGGAAGACGACGCTGCTCCGTGTGCTGGCCGGCGACCTCGCACCCCAGGCGGGGACGGTGCGCCGCACCGGCACGCTGGCGTCGGTCGAGCAGGAGCTCGACGCACCCAGCGCGGCGACGGTCGGCACGTTCGTCGCCGAGGCGCTGGCCGGCGTGCGAGACGCCGCCGCGGAGCTGGAGGCGGCGATCGCCGCGTTCGACCACGAGTCGGGGGAGATCTCCCGGCTCACCGCCGCCGTCGCGAGGTACGAGCACCTGGCCGCGTGGGACGCCGACCGCCGGGTCGACGAGGCGCTCACGCGGTTCGGCGCCCCGCGGGACCCGGACCGTCGCCTGGACCAGCTGAGCGTCGGGGAGCGGTACCGCGTGCGGCTCGCCTGCCGGATCGGGGAGCGCGCCGACCTCCTGCTGCTCGACGAGCCGACCAACCACCTCGACGTCGCGGGCATCGACTACCTCACCGCGCAGCTGCGCCAGTGGCCCGGCGCCGTCGTCATCGTCACGCACGACCGCCGCCTGCTCGACGACGTGATGACGGCGATCCTCGACCTGGACCCCGCGATGGACGGGCGGCCGGCGCTGTACGGGGCGACCAGGTACTCGGACTACCGGTTCCTCAAGAGCCAGATGGTCCGGCGCTGGCGTGCGCGGTACCGGGCCGAGCGCAAGCGGGCGATCGCGCTGGCCGAGCGGCTCGACTCGACGTACGAGAACCTCTCGGACGAGTGGCGTCCGCCCAAGGGCTCCCAGACCCACCGGCGGGCCACCCGGGCGCGCGGGCACGTGAAGGCGGCGGACCGGCTGATCCAGAAGCTCGAGGCCGAGGCAGTCGAGGTACCCGCCCCGCCGCTCGTCCTCTCGTTCCCCGACCTGCCGTCGCTGCCCGCCGAGCCACAGCCCGGGCCCCTGCTCGACCTGCGTGCACCGCTCGTCGTGGGGCGGCTCGACCTGGCCGGCATGCGGATCGACGTCCCGGCCTGCGGGCGGCTGCTCGTCACCGGGCCCAACGGCTCGGGCAAGTCGACGCTCCTGGCCGCCCTCGCCGGATCGGTCGCGCTCGACCGCGGGGTCCGCACGATCGCCCCCGGGGTCCGGCTCGGCGTGCTGGCCCAGGAGGGTCCGACCGAGCACGCGGCCGCCGTCGTCGCGCACCCGCGGGCCGCGGGCGTGGCCGAGCAGCTCTCGGGGTTCGACGCCTACGCCCGGCACGCGCTGACGCTGCTCGAGGCCTCGTTGCTCGATCCCGCCCAGCTGGTCCCCGTCGCGGCGCTCGGGCTGCTCACCGAGGAGGACCTCGACCGCCCGCTGCGCGAGCTGTCCGTGGGGCAGCGCCGCCGGTTCGACCTGGCGTGCGCGCTGCTCGCCGCGCCGCACGTGCTGATCCTCGACGAGCCGACCAACCACCTGTCGGTCGGTCTCGTCGACGAGCTCACGGCCGCACTGCGCGCGACGTCCGCCGCGGTCGTCGTCGCGACCCACGACCGCCGCATGCGCGCCGACCTGGCGGACTGGCCCGAGCTCAGCCTCTGACGAGGGCGGCCGTCAGGGCAGGCGGCCCACGTGGCCCATCGCCTGCCGCAGCAGCAGTCCCTGCCCGCCGTTCATCTCGAACTGGATCTGCTCGGAGCACGCCTCCTCGGGCGTCATCCACGCCAGGTCGATCGCGTCCTGCTGGGGCCGGCAGTCGCCCAGCACGGGCACCACGTACGCGAGCGAGACCGCGTGCTGGCGGGCGTCGTGGTACGGCGTCACCCCGGGCGTCGGGAAGTACTCCGCGACCGTGAACGGCTGCGGGGACGACGGGATCTGGGGGAGCGCGACGGGCCCGAGGTCCTTCTCGATGTGCCGCACGAGGGCGTCGCGCACGCGCTCGTGGTACATCACGCGCCCTGAGACGAGGGCACGGGACATCACGCCCTCCTGGGTCACGCGCAGCAGCAGGCCGACCTGGACGACGTCCCCCGAGTCGTCCACGCGCACGGGGATGGCGTCGACGTAGAGGATGGGCAGCTGGGCACGAGCGCGGGAGATCTCGTCGGCGCTCAACCAGCCGGCGGGGCGTTCGGGGCCGCGGGGGTACTCGGCGGAAGCGGTCACCGACCATGTCTACCCCGTCGTCGAGGCCGGCGACGACGCGGCGCGCTCACCCGTACGGATCGCGTCCAGGTGTGGATCGCCACACCCTCGGGAATAGTCGTCGGTGGTTGCGTGCTCTACCTCCCAGCACATGGCAGCAACCGAGACTGGAGGAACGTCATGGCGACGACAGAGCTGACTGGCAGCACGATCGGCCAGACCATCAAGGACAACGAGATCGTCCTGGTCGACTTCTGGGCGGAGTGGTGCGGACCGTGCAAGCGCTTCGGGCCCGTCTTCGAGGACTCCTCGGAGAACCACCCGGACGTCGTGCACGCGAAGGTCGACACCGAGGCCGAGCAGGAGCTCGCCGCCGAGCTGCAGATCTTCTCGATCCCGACCCTCATGGCCTTCCGCGACGGGATCCTGGTGTTCAACCAGGCCGGCGCGCTGCCCGCTCCCGCGCTGGAGCAGGTGGTCGAGGCCGTGAAGGCGCTCGACATGGACGAGGTGCGCGAGAAGATCGCCGCGGCCGCAACGACCGCCTGACCTGACGCACGAGAAGGCCGGTCCCCACTGGGGTGCCCGGTGACCGGGCCCGGCTCGGGCGGCGGACCTGCCCGTCTGGTGCGGGAGACGGGAGTCGAACCCGCACGCCCTCTCGGGCACCAGGACCTAAACCTGGCGTGGCTGCCGTTTCACCACTCCCGCGCAGCGAAGTTTCCCACAAGCGCGGCCTCGGGCGGGGAGGCCTCGCCTCAGGCGACCTTGAGGTCCCGGCGCAGCTTGGCGACGTGCCCGGTGGCCTTGACGTTGTACTGCGCGAGCTCGACGCGACCCTCGGCGTCGACGACGACGGTCGAGCGGATCACGCCGACCACGGTCTTGCCGTAGTTCAGCTTCTCGCCCCAGGCGCCCCACGACTCGAGCACGGCGTGCTCCTGGTCGGAGCCGAGCGGGAACGTCAGGTGCTCCTGCTCGACGAACGCGGCGAGCTTGTCGACGGAGTCCGGGGAGACACCGACGACCGCGAACCCGGCACCCTGCAGGGACGCGAGGTTGTCGCGGAAGTCGCACGCCTGCGTCGTGCAGCCGGGCGTCATGGCCGCCGGGTAGAAGTACACGATCACGCGGCGGCCGCGCAGGTCGGAGAGGGTCACGGTCCCGCCGTCGGCGGTCGGCAGCGTGAAGTCGGGGGCGAGGTCGCCGACGGCGAGGCGGGGCACGGTGTCTCCTGGCGTGGGTGGATGCGGTCTGGCGTCAGCCTACGACGGCACGCGAGGTAGCGTCGGGCGCGTGAGCACCTCCACGTCCGGGCAGGCCGAGCTGCCCATCCGCATGCTGAACGACCGCCTGCTGGTCTCGCTCGACGGTGAGGCGGGTGAGCGGCGCTCGTCGGCCGGCATCGTCATCCCCGCGACCGCCGTCGTCGGCAAGCGCCTCGCCTGGGGCGGGGTCGTGGCCGTCGGGCAGCACGTGCGCCAGGTCCAGCTGGGCGACCGCGTGCTCTTCGACCCCGAGGACCGCGCCGAGGTCGAGCTCAGCGGCGCGACGTACGTGCTCCTGCGGGAGAAGGACGTGCACGCCGTCGCCGAGCCGCGCGCCAGCGGTGAGGGAACCGGGCTGTACCTCTGAGCGTTCCCCCTACGCGGCGTGCCGGTCCCGGCGACGTCGGCGTAGCGACTTGCCGCACCGGGATCGCGGTGGTGGCATGAGTGGATGGGACATCCCGGACGCGCGTCCGAGGGCCCGAGGAGGTCGAACGAGATGACTGAGCACGACGCCACCCCCGTGGTCCCCGACGACAGCGAGGCCACCCAGCACGTCCTCGATCTGCTCGCCGAGCACGTGCCGCTGGCGCTCATCGTCGACCTGGCGACGCCCGAGGCGACGTCCGCCGAGATCCTCGAGGCGGAGGGTCTGCCCGACCAGGAGTGGTGGGAGCAGCGTCCCCTCGCCGAGGATGCGTGACGGTCGTCACGACGGCGCCTTTCGATTGGCAGATCGGGCGTCCGGCCTGCTAGCGTTCTCAACCGCGCGCCATTAGCTCAATTGGCAGAGCAGCTGACTCTTAATCAGCGGGTTCGGGGTTCGAGTCCCTGATGGCGCACCACCCGGAGGGCCTCCCACCAGCGACAACGCTGGAGGGAGGCCCTCCGTCGTCGGCGCTACCTGGGGCGGGAGAGCTGCTCGACCGCGGCCTCGATGTCCCCGCCGCCGTCGTCGACGGGTTCCATGTACAGCCTGCCCGCGACGATCTGGCCGTCGCGGATGTCGAAGATCGTGACGCCGCGCATCGCGAACGGTGAGCCGTCGGCGAACGTGCCGCGCCACCGCCACTCGCCCCACTCGCGGTCGCCGTCGGACGCGCACGCGACCAGGTCGGACGAGTAGTCGGGAACCCCCGCGAACATCGAGGTCCAGTTGGCGAGCACCTGCGCCCGCCCGACGAACGTCCGGCCCGGGTGGACGGGCTGGGCACTGTCGTAGTCGACCGCGAAGAGCGCCGCGAGGCGGGCCGGGTCATGGGAGTTGCCGGCCTCGCGCAGGCGCTCGTGCATCGTCGCCATCTCACCGAACGTAGTCCTGTGCGCGGCGGACGTCAGCAGGCCCGGCCGGATGTCCCCGGCCGGGCCTGCTGGTGACTGGTCGGTCGTTCGTCAGTTGTCGGCGGCGAGGGACCCGTCGCTCGACAGCACCAGCCCGATGGCCGCCTCACCCTGGCGGACGGCCTGGCCGATGAGGCCGAAGTCGTACGACTTGAAGTCGGCGAACTCGATCCCGTACGTCTCCTCGAGGCCCAGCTGGCAGAACGGCCGCTCGGGGCACTCGGCCGGGCCGGCCAGCACGAGCCCGCCGCAGGTGGCGGCCAGGTCGCTGAGCGTCTTCAGGTCGTGCTTCGCGGCGAACTCGCTGGTCACCGCGAACGCGTTCTGGTCCTGCGCCGCGGACGGCTTGCCGACGACCAGGCCCGCGGCGTCCGCGAGCGGGGTCAGCGCGGTCACGGTGGCATCGACGTCGGCCGACGCGACCGACGCCGCGTCGGCGCCGTTCTGCTGCGCGTTGAGGAAGTCGGCGAGCGTCGCGGCGTACTCGGGGACGGCCGTGAGCGTGCCGTCCGCCAGCGGCGGCAGGTAGGTCTCCCGGTTGCCGATGGTCCGCACCTCGACCGTGTAGCCCGCGCTGCGCAGCACGGCGGCGTAGATCTCGGCGAGCGTGGCGCTCTCCGAGAAGTTCGCGGCGCCGACGACCAGCGACGTGCCCGTGCCGGGCGTGTCCGTCGCGGCCAGCTTCTCGGTCTCGACGAAGTCGGCGGCGACCTCGCTGGAGGTCTTCCGGTCGATGTCGACGGCCTTGTTGAGCTCGATGAGCTTGTCGGTGTCGAGCGCAGCGGAGACCGTGTCCAGCAGATCGATCACCGACGGGTTCGCCGCGGCGGCGGCCTTGTTCACCGCCGGGATGATGTTGTCGGCGTTCTGCAGGCCCTTGTCGTCCTCGAGGACGACCAGCTTGTCGCCCGCGATCGGGTCACAGGTGGCGAGCCCGGAGCTGCCCGACGAGGTCGGTTCGGCCTCGCCGCCGCCCGAGCCGGGAGCGCCGCACGCGCCGAGTGCCAGGGTGGCGATGGCGATCAGGGTCAGGGTGGTGGAGCGTCTCGCTCGCATCGTGCTCTCCTCGGGGAGTCGGCGGGGCAGGGATCGGGGTCCCGGGTGACGGACGGGGGCCGTCGACGTGGTCAGGAGGATGGGCCGGTCCTATTCGATCCGCTCGCCGCGGGCTGGGCAAGCCCTGGCGACGTGGTACTTGACCGGCGCGTTCGCCCGCTGGGGTCGTCGGAGGTGTCCCGAGCGAGCGCGCGCAGGCCGCGGGGCGTCATGAAGTGCTGGACGATCGCGAGCAGACCCTCGGACACGAGGCAGAGCGCCGCGACCAGGATCCCGCCCGCGAGCACCTGCCCGTAGTCCTGGGTGCCGAAGCCCGTGACCACGATGGTGCCGAGGCTCCGGCCGCCCACGAGGGCCGCCAGCGGGACGGTCGCGAGCACCTGCACGGAGGCGGTGCGGATGCCCGCGGCGATGAGCGGGACGGCGAGGGGGAGCTCGACGGCCCACAGGCTGCGGCGGCCGGACATGCCGACCCCGCGCGCCGCGTCGCGCACGTCGGCGTCGACCTCACCGAGGCCCGTGACCGAGTTGGTCAGCAGCGGCGGGACGGCGAACACGGCGCACGCGAGCACGGTGGCCGTGTTGCCGAACAGCCCGCTGGCGGCCAGCAGCGTGAGCAGCGCCAGGGTGGGCAGCGCCCGGGTCGTGTTGGCGACGACGACCCCGACCGTGCCCCCGCGGCGGCGGTGGCCCAGCCAGAGGCCCACCGGGAGGGCGACGACGGCGGCGAGGAGCACCGCGAGCAGGGACACGATGATGTGGTCGCGCGTGAGGGCCAGGACCCCGTTGCGACCCGTCCAGTTGAGGGGGTCGTTGAGCCAGGCGATCGCGTCGCTCAGGATGTCCACGTCACACCGGCCTCTCGACGCGCGCCCAGGGCGTCAGCCGTCGCCCGACGAACGCGAGGACCAGGTCGCAGACGAGCGCGAGCAGCAGGCACAGCACCGTCGCCGTCATGATCTCCGCGTGGTAGTTGCTGCGGAACCCGCGGAACATCAGCTGGCCGAGGCCGCCGTAGCCGACCACGACGCCGACCGTGACCAGCGCGACCGTGGTGACCGTCGCCAGCCGGAGGCCGGCGACGATGCTGGGCAGCGCCTGCGGGAGCTCGACCGCGACGAGCAGCCGGGTCCGGCCGTAGCCCATGCCGCGCGCGGCGTCCTTCACCGCGGGGTCGACGCCCTGCAGGCCGACGAGGACGTTCCGGGTGAGCACGAGCAACGCGTAGGACACGAGGCCGATGAGCACCGTGACGCGCCCGATGCCCGTGTACGGCGCCAGGATGGCGAACAGCGCGAGGGACGGCACCGTGTACAGGACGCCGGCGACGCCGAGCACCGGACCCGCCAGCCGGGGCCGCAGGTGCGCGAACGCGCCGAGCGGCAGCGCGATGACGAATGCGATGACCACGGCCTCGACCGTCAGGGACGCGTGCTGCTCGAGGGCGCGCCCGATGTCCGCGCTGTTGCGCTCGACGTACTCCCACGAGAACCACGGGTTGGGCGGGGCCTGGGCCAGACGCATCCCGTGAACGTACCGGGGCCCTCCGACAGGCGCGCCCCCAACGGGCCGCGTCAGCGGGAGGCGGTGCGGTTGTCGGACGCAGGCACTAGCGTCCGGGAGGTGGCAGACGACCCGGCGATCGCCTTCGAGCACGTCAGCAAGTCGTACGCGCGCAACGAGACGGGCTCCGGCGCGGCCGTCGACGACCTGTCCCTCGAGGTGCTCCCCGGCGAGGTGCTGGTGCTGGTCGGGCCGTCCGGCTGCGGCAAGTCGACCACGCTGCGCATGGCGAACCGCCTGGTGGAACCGACGTCGGGCCGCATCCTTCTCGAGGGCGAGGACGTCACCAGCGTGGACCCGGTGGGTCTGCGGCGCCGGATGGGCTACGTGATCCAGAACGTCGGGCTGTTCCCGCACCGCACCGTCGCCCAGAACGTCGCCACGGTGCCGGGACTGGTCGGCTGGGACCGCAAGCGGACGGCCGCGCGGGTGGACGAGCTGCTCGACCTCGTCGGCCTCGACCCGGACCGCTACGCCCGCCGGTACCCGCACGAGCTCTCGGGCGGCGAGCGCCAGCGCGTCGGGGTCGCGCGCGCACTGGCCACGGACCCCCCGGTGCTGCTCATGGACGAGCCGTTCGGCGCGGTGGACCCCGTCGGGCGCCGGCGCCTGCAGACGGAGTTCGCACGCATCCAGCGGACCGTCGGCATCACGGTGATGCTGGTGACGCACGACATCGACGAGGCCGTGCGGATGGCAGACCGCGTCGCCGTCCTCAGCCCCGGCGCCCACATCGAGCAGCTGGCGTCCCCACTGGACGTGGTCGCCCGTCCGGCCACCCCCGCGGTCGCGGACCTGGTGGGTCGCGGACGCACCGCCCGGCTGCTCGCGCTCGGGCGCCTCGAGCCGGTGGACCTCGACCCCGCCGACCCCGCGACCGCCGGATCGCTGGCGGCCGACGGAGGGTTGCGCGTGGGAGCCGAGCTCGGCGACGTCCTCGCCGCGTTCGTCGGCGCCGACGGGCTGCTGCCGGTCCGGGACGGTGACGGCCGCGTCGTGGGCAGCGCCACTCCGGCCACCGTCGTGCGGGCGCTGGACCGCCTCACCGAGGCGTCGGACGAGACGCACGCCACAACCGGCGGCGACACCCCCGTCGGTACGCTGCGCACGTGAACACGCAGCCGCAGACCGCCCGCCTCGCGCTCGCCACCTGCGCGGCGCTGCCCGAGCTCGACACCGACGACCACGCCCTGCGTGACGCGCTGCTCAAGCGCGGCATCCCGACCGACGCCGTCGTGTGGGACGACCCGACCGTGGACTGGGGGACGTACCCGCACGTCCTCATCCGGTCGACGTGGGACTACACCGACCGGCCCGCGCAGTTCGCCGACTGGACCCGCAAGGTCGAGCGCACGAGCACCCTGCTCAACCCCGCGGAGGTCGTCGGCTGGAACATCGACAAGACCTACCTGCGGGACCTCGAGAAGGCCGGGCTGCCCATCGTCCCGACCATCTGGCTGGACCCCGAGCGCAACCACGACTCCCGCGCCATCCACACGCGGTTCCCGGCGTTCGGCGACTTCGTCATCAAGCCGACGGTCAGTGCCGGCTCGCGGGACACCGGCCGGTACGACGCAGGCATCACGCAGCAGCGCTCGCTGGCGATCACGCACGCGAAGAACCTGCTCAGCGTCGGGCGCCACGTGATGATCCAGCGGTACCTGCGCAACGTGGACACGGTCGGCGAGACGGCGCTGGTGTTCGTCGACGGCCAGTTCAGCCACTCCGTCCGCAAGGGGGCGCTGCTGGAGGGCCCCTACCGCGAGCAGCTCGCGGACGAGCTGTACCGCCAGGAGATCATGACGGCGCGCGAGGCGAGCGAGGCCGAGCGCGAGGTGGCGGGACGCGTGGTCGCCGCACTGCCCGACATCGTGCCCGGCACCGACGGGCCGCTGCTCTACGCGCGCGTCGACCTCATCCCGGACGACGACGGCAACCCCGTGGTCCTCGAGGTCGAGCTCACCGAGCCGTCGCTCTTCTTCGCGCACGGCGAGGGCTCGGCGCAGCGGTTCGCGGACGCGGTCGTCGCGCGCCTCTGACGGAACGGCAGTGGCACAGGCCACTGCGGACCGGTTCCAGAAGTGGTCTCCGGCTCGGGTACACTTCTGGACGCCCCGACGTGCGCGTCGGGGGATCGTGGTGGCTATAGCTCAGGTGGTAGAGCACCTGGTTGTGGTCCAGGGGGTCGCGGGTTCAAGTCCCGTTAGCCACCCCATCGCGTCGGGCGTCGACCAGCTGGTCGGCGCCCGACGTCGTTCCCGGGGCCGTCTCGTGGCCCAGGCACAACCGCGCGACCGGTCCGCTCAGCCGGGCCGACAGGGCCGCGGTGTCGTCGAGGAACAACCCCACCCACGCGAGCTGGAGCTCGCGGCGTGCGACGGCGTCGCTGCGTGGCCTGCGGGCCGCCGCCAGCAGCCCGACGACGAGCTCCTGCGTGTCGGCGGGCAACGGCGGGGGCACCGGGAGCCCCCGCTGCACCAGCGCGCCGGCGATGCCGTGGTACCAGCCCTGCGCACCCGCCGAGCGGCCGAGCAGCAGCGCGGGGATCTGCGCGTCGCCGCCGGGCGGGAGAGGCTGCGGGTTGGGGAACTGGTCGATCGCCTCGGCGGCGAGACGCAGCCGACCCACGCCGTTGACCACCGCCGTCACCGTCTCCAGGCCGTCCGGCCGGATCCCGCGCTCGGCCAGGTACTGCCGCAACGCACCGTCGAGCCGCAGGGCCGCGGAGTCGGCTGCCGGCTCCGCGGTGCGAGGCAGGTCGGGGGTGATCGTGCGGCGCACCGTGTCCGCGAGCAGGTCGGAGGCCGTCCGGTACGCCTCGGCCAGCGCGTGCCGCACCCGGGCGTCGGCGCTCCCCGGCCACAGCAGCAGGCCGACCACCAGGGCGGCCGCGCACCCGATCGCGACGTCCTGCACGCGCACCAGCCCCACCTCCCAGCCGACCGGCGCCAGGATGTTGAAGAGGATCAGGACCGCGACCGTGAAGGCCGCCTGGCCCGCGGCGAACGACACCGTCTGCGGTGCGAACCCGGCGACCAGCACGGCCAGGGGCAGCAGCACCCACAAGGTCGCCGGACCCGAGCCGACGAGCAGGATCAGCCCGCCGCCGACGACGAACCCCGCGACCGTGCCCAGCAGGGCGCGCAGGACGGTCGACGTGGTGGTCAGGGCCGAGGTCCGCAGCACCGACATCGCGCCCAGCACCACCCAGAACCCGTGGTCGACGTGGCTGACCTGAGCGACCAGGACCGCGACGGCCAACCCGGCGCCGACCCGCAGGCTGTTCTGCAACCAGACGGAGTCGCGGTGCACCTGCTGCGCGGCCAGGCGACCGGCCGCCGTGACGGGTCCGACCGCGAGGGGCGTGGTGCCGCGACCGAGCAGCCGGTCGACCAGCGGCCGGGCGTCGGCCGCCGCCGAGGCCGCCGCGGTCCGGCCCGCCAGCTCGGAGGCGTAGGCCCACGCGTGCGCGCGCTGCGTGTGGTGGTCGAGCTGGTCGGCGGTGAGGGGGACGCCGTGGACGAGCTCGTCGGCCAGCTCGTCGACGGCCGCCCGACGGGTGTCGGCCAGCGCCGCGAGCGCGGCGTCGAGCTGGCGCCGGGCGTCGACCGACGCGGCCGAGTGCGGGTCGGGACGCAGCACCGCCCCCGCCCCCGTGAGCACCGCGCCGCACGACCGGACCACCTGCAGGGTCCACGCCGGCCAGCCCGCGACCGCCGCGGGGTCGGACACGCGGACCAGCTGGTGCAGCCACTCGAGCTCGTCGGCGAGGCGCAGCAGCAGCCGGCTGCCGGTGGTGAGCGTGACCGGTCGGTAGGCGGTGCCGCGCAACGCCCGCCGAAGGTCCTCGAACGATGCGTCGACCTTCTCGGCCGGGCGGGCGTCGCACAGCGCTGCCAGCTGTGCGCCGAGCGCGCCGCAGGCGGCCGCCGAGGTCGACCGCAGCCGGTCGTGCTCGCGGGGCGGCCAGAGCAGCAGCGCCGCCGGCACGCAGACCACGGCCGCCAGGCCCCAACCGAGCAGCCTTGACGGGATCTCCGACGTCGCGGCGGGCACCGTCACCGGCAGGATGAACAGCAGGAGCGTGGCGTTGCGCGCGGACGCGATCGCCGCGGAGACCGTCCCGGCGAAGGCGACCAGGGTGCCGACGACGAGCATCCCGAGCGTGGCCGCCCACCACGACGTCGAGACGAGCGTGCCGAGGCAGATGAGCACGCCCCCGACGACCACCAGGCCGGCGTACGAGCCCAGCCGACCCGCCGGGCTGCCGGGGAAGTCGGCGAACAGGAGGAGGGCGAACGACCCGAAGACCCCGAACGTGACCACCTGGGGGTCGTGTAGGAGCAGGTCCGAGATCACGAGAACCGTCGTGGCCGCCAGCGTGAGCCGGAGGGCCCGGTGCTGGGCGTACGCCTCGGGGTCGTGGCGGCGCAGCCACGGTCGAAGACGGTGCACCTGACCTCCGACCCCGCGCTCAGCCTTCCGGCAGCAGCGCGCCCTTGACCGACGTCGCGACGATCTCCGCGGCGATCTTCTTCGCGGCCGCGGAGTCGGGGCCGGGCTGGGCGGGCAGGAGCGCCGCCCGGTAGTAGCGCAGCTCGTCGATGCTCTCGAGGATGTCCGCGAGCGCGCGGTGGCCGCCGTTCTTGCGCGGCGAGGCGAAGTACACCCGCGGGTACCAGCGGCGGGCGAGCTCCTTGATCGACGACACGTCGATCACGCGGTAGTGCAGGTGGCCGACGAGCTCGGCCATGTCGCGGTCGAGGAACGCCTTGTCGGTGCCGACGGAGTTCCCCGCCAGCGGCGCCTTCCCGGCGTCCGGCACCCAGGCGCGGATGTACTCGAGCACCGTGGCCTGCGCGTCCTCGAGCGTCGTCCCGCCGGCCAGCTGCTCGAGCAGGCCCGACGTGGTGTGCATGGTCCGGACGAAGTCGTTCATCTGCTCGAGCGCCTCGGCGGGCGGCGCGATGACGACGTCGACGCCCTCGCCGAGCACGCGCAGCTCCGAGTCGGTGACGACCGCGGCCACCTCGACCAGGGCGTCGGCGCCGAGGTCCAGGCCGGTCATCTCGCAGTCGATCCAGACGATGCGGTCGGCACTCTCGTGTCCGGGGGTGGCGGGCGCGGGAGTCGGCGTGCTGGTCACGCAGGTCAGCCTAGGGGGCGGCGCGGGCTCCTGCGCTCGCGCCGACACGCGGCGCCGGTAACGTCGGCTCGTGCCCGACGACGAAAGCCACGCGCCACAGTGGCTCGTGGCGCTCCGTGCGCGCCCGACGCTCTGGGCGGTCCTGCCAGGCCTGGTGCTCGTCGTCGCGGGCCTCGCCGTGTTCTTCGGTGTGCTCGACGCCGTCAGGGAGAAGGACGACCTGTCGAGCCTCGACCAGCCGATGCTCGACTGGATGGTCGCTCACCGCACCACCGGTCTGACCGCGGCGTTGGCCGCGATCACGTTCGTGTCAGGGCCGGTCGTGCTGCCCATCGTCGTCGGCGTGGCGTGCGTGGTGTGGGGCATGGTCCGTCGCGAGTGGTGGCGGCCGGTGCTCCTCGCGTCGGCCATGGTCGGCTCGACGCTGCTCGGCCTCGCCGTGAAGGGGCTGGTCGACCGCCCGAGGCCGCCGTCCGAGACGATGGTGGTGCCGGGCGCCGAGGTGACGGCGTCGTTCCCGTCGGGGCACACCCTCGGGACGGCGACGTTGCTGCTCGTCGCCGGTTACCTCGTCTGCAGCCGGAACCCGTCGGTGTGGCGGATCGTGCTCTGGGGCGTCGCGACCGTCGTCGGCACCGCCCTCGTCGCGCTGAGCCGGCTCTACCTGGGGTACCACTTCCTCACCGACGTCGTGGCGGCGGCCGGGCTCGCGGTCGCGGTGCTCGGCGTGGTGTCCGTGGTCGACCGGCTGCACACGGGCCCGCCGGGCTGAGCCCTAGATAGCGGTGTCGTCGTGACCCGGGACGGTCGAGGCCAGCCACGCCGCGACCGGGACGACGACGGCGATGGCGCCGGCGATCCAGAGGCTCGCGGTCCACGAGGTGCCGGCCCAGCGCAGGACGCCGAGCGTGCCCGCGCCGGCCGCGAGCCCGAGACCGATGCGTTCGAGCCAGAGGACGACGTGCCGCGCGAGGCGCTTGGGCAGCGGCTGCTCGGCCGCCGGGTCCGGCGTGGCGTGCCGGCCCATCAGCGGGTCCCTGGGCGCCGCGGGCGCAGGCGGGGGAGCGGCGACATGGCGTCATGGTGGCACGCGCGACGACGGGCGCGGACCACCCCGCGTGTGCAGGGTGGTCCGCGCCCGTGGGTGGTGCGGTGGTCAGCGAGCGTCGACGAGCTGTGGCTGGCGCGCCGGGACGCGCCGCGGATCCGGTGGCCGACCGATGTTCTCGGACGGCTGTCTGACGTGCCGCGCGGCAGCGCGGACGCGTGCGTGATGGGACTGAGCGAGGCGCTCGGAGTGATCCTGGCGCGCGAGCTCGAGATAGATGTTCGGGTTCACGGTGTGCTCTCCTGGGCATGACGGTGTCAGGGCCGAAGGCCCGGACTATGGGTGGTGTGGGAGTACTCGACCACGTCGGTGTGGTCGCCGTCACATGATTTTTCCGCCCATTTCTCCCGATCTCGGGAGAGCATCTTCCGATGTCAGACGCTGGCAGGATGTCGACGGACGTCGCCTGTCTGCCGCATGGTCGTGACGAGAAGGCCGGGAGAGGCTGCAGCGTGCCCGTCCTTGCCGCCCCGACCGCGCCGGCTGACGCCCAGCCGCGGATCGGTCTGGCGCTCGGCTCCGCCCTGTACGTCGCGTCCGTGCTCGGGACGGGGATCCTGCTGCTCCCGACGCTGGCCGCCCGCGCGGCCGGCCCCGCGTCCCTGGTCGCGGTCGCCGCGGTCCTGCTCGCCTCGGTCCCGCTGGCCGCGACCTTCGCCGCCCTGGCCACGCGGCACCCGGACTCGGGCGGCGTCGCGACCTACGTCCGGCTCGCCCTGGGAGCGACCGCGGCGCGGATGACCGGCTACTGGTTCTTCTTCGGCGTGTGCGTCGGCTCGCCGGTCGTGGCGCTGCTGGGCGCGCAGTACGTCGTCGCCATGCTCGGCGGCACGCAGTGGCAGGTGTACGCCGTGGGCGCCGCGTTCCTCGTCCCGCCGCTGGTCACGAACGCGGTCGGGCTGCGGCTGGCGGGCCCCGTCCAGCTCGCGCTGACCGGTGCGCTCGTGGTCCTCGTCGTCGGGGTCGTCCTCGTCTCGTTGCCCGCGGCGGACACCGCAACGCTCGTGCCGTTCGCGCCGCGCGGCCGGACCGGTGTCGCCGCCGCCGCGAGCCTCTACGTCTGGGCGTTCGCCGGCTGGGAGGCCGTGACCCACATGGCGGGGGAGTTCCGCGACCCGCGGCGCACCATCCCGCGGGCCACGGCGATCGCGCTCGTGGTGGTGGGTGCCGCGTACCTCGCCCTGCAGTACGTGACCGTGACGGTGCTGGGCGACCGGGCCGCGTCGTCGGACGTGCCTCTGATGGACCTGGTCGACGTGGGCCTGCCGGGCGTCGGGCGGGTGCTGGTGGCGCTCGTCGCCGGGATCGTCACGCTCGGCGTGCTCGGCACGTACCTCGGGGCGTTCGCCAAGCTGGGGGCGTCGCTCGGCCGCGACGGCGACCTCCCGCGCTGGGTGGCGCGGGGTGCGCAGCCGGGCGGCGTGCCGCGCCGGGCGCTGGCCGTCGTCGGCGTGCTGGCCGCCGTGTACTTCGCGATCGCCGTCGCCACCGGCGGTGAGCTCGCGCCGTTCGTGCTGGTGCACACCAGCTGCATCGTCGCCATCTACGCCGCGGGGACGGCCGCGGCGGTCCGGCTGCTCCCGCGGGGGACCCGGGGGTGGTGGGCGGCCGTGCTCGCGTGCGCGCTGTCGCTGGCGCTCGTCGTGCTCGCGGGATGGCACCTGGTGGTGCCGCTGGGGCTCGCGCTGGTGGCGGTGGCTGTCGGTGCGACCCGGCGACGCAGGGTGCCCCGGGGCGACTTGACCGGCACGGCGCCGGCCGATGGTGGGCGCCCCCGGCAGGACTCGAACCTGCAACCTACGGATTAGAAGGCCGTTGCTCTATCCGTTGAGCTACGGGGGCTGGGCGTGCGCCCACAGCCTAACGGCGAGGTGCGGGATGCTCCGCTCACGACGAACCGCACGCCTCCGCACCGCGTGGCGCGTTTTGCCAGGTCAGATCGCACCGCGACAATGGTCGCGTGAGCGCGCAGCCCGGCACGGCGCCAGTGCAACCCGCGCAACCAGTGCGGCCGCTGGCTGCACCGGCGCGCCATGCCGCCCTGGACCCGCGCGACGTCCTGGCTCGGCCGCTCGCGGCGACCTCCCTGCTGGACGCGGTGCGTGACCTGCGCCGCGACGTGGAGGCGACCGGCTTCCCGCTGGAGATCGACGGCATCACCTCGGCCCGGGCCTCGCGTGCGCGCCTGGTCGACCAGCTGGGCGAGCACCTGGTGCCGCGCCTCACGGAGCTGTCCGCACCCGCCGTCGTCGTGGTGTCGGGGTCGACCGGCGCCGGCAAGTCCACGCTGGTGAACTCGCTCGTGCGGGCCGAGGTCAGCACGGCGGGCGTGCTGCGGCCCACCACCCGGCGTCCCGTGCTCGTGCACCACCCGCTCGACGCCGAGCTGCTGTCGCACCACCCGGTCCTCGAGTCGGTGACGGTCGTGTCGGACGAGCACGTGCCGCGCGGCATCGCGCTGCTGGACGCCCCCGACCTTGACTCCGTGCTGGAGTCGAACCGGGAGTCGGCCCACCGGCTGCTCGAGGCGGCGGACCTCTGGCTGTTCGTCACGACGGCGGCCCGGTACGGCGACGCGCTGCCGTGGCGGGTGCTCGAGGGCGCGGTCGAGCGCGGGGCGTCGATCGCGATGGTGCTCAACCGCGTTCCTCCCGCGTCGCTGCCGACGGTCCGCGGGGACCTGCTCGACCGGCTGCGCGGGCACGGCCTGCAGGGGTCGCCCTTGTTCGTCGTCCCGGACCTGGGACCGCACGAGGGCCTGCTCCCGGCGCCCGTCGTCGCGCCGATCCAGCGCTGGCTCGCGATGCTGGCCGGGCCGGACCGCGCGCGCACGGTGATCGGCCGCACGCTGCGGGGGTCCCTGTCGGCGCTGCGCCCGTGGGTGGACGAGCTGGCCGAGGCCGTGCAGGCGCAGGCGGACGCGGCGAGCAGGATCGCGGCCGTGCTCGACCAGGTGATCGAGGCGCCGACCGCGCAGGCGGCGGCCTCCATCCGGGGCGGAGCCGTCGCGGACGGTGCGGTCCGGGCGCGCTGGTCGGAGCTCACGGCGGACGGCGCTCCGCTGGCGGGGGTGGTCCGGTCGTCGGGTCGCGTGCGCGGATCGGCGCGCGAGGGCCGTGCCCGGGCCGCCGCGGTCGCGCCGCTGGTCGAGGATCTGACCCGCTCGGCGGCCGCTGTGCTCACCGCGGCCGGTGCGCACACCGAGGAGGTGCTGCGCGCGGCGCTGACCTCGCCCGACCAGCCCGAGGGCGGTGCGTCGGTCGACGCGGCCTGGGTGGCCACCGGGTTGCGCGCCGGACGGCGCGCCGCGGCCGAGCAGGCCGCGCGCGCGTGGACTGCGCAGGGCCCACGCGTGGTGCGGGCCGCGCTGTCGAGCGGTCCGGCGGAGTCGTCCCCCGACGGTGTCGCCCGCCCCCGCCGGGACGTGGCGCGCGAGGCTCGTCGGCGGCGCAAGGCCGAGCACGCGCTCGGGGACGACGGGCTGGCCGCCGTGGCGCTCGCCGCCGCCGCCGGTGTCCGCGGCGCGCACGACCTGCTGGTGGACCTGATCGACACCGCCGGTGAGCGGGCCGTCGAGGAGCTGCGCGACGACCTGGTGGCGCAGGTCGCCGGCCAGGTGGCGGTCGAGCGTTCCGCCGTCGGCGACGTGCTCGCCGACCCCGACCTCGCCGAGGACGCCGCCTCGCGGCTCCGCCTGCGGCTCGCCGTGCTGAAGGGACTCACGTGACCGCGCTGCCCGACGGACCGCTGCACGGCGACGAGACGGCCGCGCTCGCGGTCCGCGTGGACGCGCTGGACCGCGCGCTCGCGGTCGGCGGCACACGTCTGGCGCCCGCCGTCGTGACCAGCGTCGTCGCGACCGTCGACGGCGTTCGTGAGCGGCTCGCCCTCGGGGTGGACCACACGGTCGTCGCCCTGGTGGGCGGAACCGGGTCCGGCAAGTCCAGCCTGTTCAACTCGATCTGCCGGCTCGACTTCGCGGACGTCGGGGTGCGTCGCCCCACCACCTCCGAGATCACCGCGTGCGTCTGGGGGCACGACGGGGGTCCGCTGCTCGACTGGCTCGGCGTGGTGCCCGACCGCCGCATCGAGCGTGAGAGCCTGCTCGACGGGGAGTCGGAGGCCGCGCTGCGCGGACTCGTGCTCCTCGACCTGCCCGACCACGACTCGATCGCGCCCGAGCACCGCGAGGTGGTCGACCGCCTGCTGCCGCAGGCCGACCTGCTCGCCTGGGTGGTCGACCCGCAGAAGTACGCGGACGACGCCCTGCACAGCGGCTACCTGCGCCGGCTCGTCGGCCACGAGGCGTCGATGGTCGTGGTGCTGAACCAGGTGGACACCGTGCCCGAGGACGTCCGGGCGGAGCTGGTGGCCGACGTCGAGCACCTGCTGGTCGACGACGGCCTCACCGGGGTGCCGGTCCGCGAGGCGTCGGCCCGCACCGGCGAGGGCATCGGGGTGCTGCGCGAGCTGCTGGCGTCCGCCGTGAGCTCGCGCTCGTCCGCGGCGCGCCACGCGGGTGCCGAGCTCAACGACGCCGCGGCGCTGCTCGCGGCCGAGGTCGCCGCCCGCGAGCCCGCGCCGGCCGCCCTCTCCGTCGTCGACGTCGTCGACCGGCTGTCCACGGCGATCGGGCTGCCGTCCGTGGCCGCCGGCGTCGCCTCGGCGGTCCGCACCGGCTCGGCCGGCGCGCCCGGGTTCGGGGTCGTGCAGGAGGACACGGTCGGGCTCGCCCGTGCGGCCTGGCTCGACGGCGTCACCAGCGGGCTGCCTCGGCGGTGGGGCCAGGACGTCGCGTCGCGGGTGGCCTCGACGGCCGAGATGCTGCTCGCGGTGACCGACGCGGTCACGCACCTCGCCGTGTCGACCCGGCGGTCCGCCCTGGCGCTCTCGCTGCTGGTCGCCGCCGTCGTGCTCGCCGGTGCGGCCGTGCTCGTCGGGTCGATCGCGGTCGGGTCGCTGGTCGGGGGGACGCGCTCGAACGTCTGGGCGCCGGCCGCAGCGGTCGTCCTGCTCGTCGCGGCAGTGGCGGCCGCGATCTGGTCCGTCGTGGCCCGCCGCTCGGCGGCGCGCCGGCGGTCCGCCCAGGTGCTGCACGACGGCCGCGTGGCGCTCGAGAGCGTGGCTCGCGCGCGGCTCGCCGTGCCCACCGAGGCCGTGCTGGCCGAGCACCGCACCGTGCGCGAGCTCATCACGGCCGCCCGCGGCTGAGCTGTGGTGGGTGCGGCCGCGCACTGCCGTGGGTCGTGGCCGAGCCACCGCCGACGTTGCGGCTGAGCCGCTGTCTCCTTGGTAGCCGAGCCGCTGCCCTTGTTGCCGCTGAGCCGCTGTCCTTGTCGCGACTCAGCCGCCCACAGCCCCGCGTCCCGCTCGCGCCCTCCACGTTCTCGTCGGACCGCCGCACGACGCGTCCGCGCACGTCCAGCCTGGTCGCACGAGCCCCGCAGCCGCCGGGGCGCAGCGCACGGGAGGCATCGCATGAGCACGCAGACCCTGGACCTGACCGTGGTGGGGTGGATCGGCACCGAGCCCAAGATCTTCCACGAGACCGACGGGGGTGTCCCGTACGCGACGTTCCGCGTGGGCAGCACGCGCCGGTGGTTCGACAAGGGCATCGGCGCCTGGCGGGACGCGCAGACGGAGTGGTTCCACGTGAAGGTGTTCCGCGCGATGGCCGTGAACGCCGCGCGCTCGCTGCGCAAGGGCGACCCGGTGATCGTGCAGGGCCAGCTCTCGACCGAGGAGTGGGCCGGGCCGGAGGGGCCTCGCACCACGCTCGTGCTCGAGGCGAGCGCGTTGGGCCACAACCTGGTGTTCGGCAGCAGTCACTTCGCACGGACCGTGAGCGGGACCGCGGCGGCGGGGGCCGACGACGCCCCGGCCGACGTCTCCGGCCTGGAGGAGCTCCCCGACGACGACGAGGCCGGCCTGGTGCCGGTCGACGAGCTGGAGCCGAAGCTGGACGTCGAGCCGGAGCTCGCGCTGGCCGCGGCCAGGTGATCGCCTAGGCTGGGGCACCGGCGCCCGACGAGGCGACAGGTCGGACCGCGCGCACGCGTGCTGCGCGGTCGGCCCGCCGCCGGCGGTGCCGGTCAGCAGTGCCCCGAGCCAGGTCAGCGCCGGGGCGACCCCCACGATCACCGAGGCGGACGAAGAGCCAGTGGCTGAGTTCATCTACTCCATGTACAAGACGCGCAAGGCGCACGGCGACAAGGTCATCCTCGACGACGTCACCCTGAACTTCCTGCCGGGCGCCAAGATCGGCGTCGTCGGGCCCAACGGTGCCGGCAAGTCGACGATCCTCAAGATCATGGCCGGCCTGGACCAGCCGTCGAACGGCGAGGCGCGGCTGAGCCCCGGGTACACCGTCGGGATCCTGCAGCAGGAGCCGCCGCTGAACGAGGCGAAGACCGTGCTCGGCAACGTCGAGGAGGGCGTCGCCGAGATCAAGGGCAAGCTCGACCGCTACAACGAGATCTCCGCGTTGATGGCCGAGCCCGACGCCGACTTCGACGCGCTGCTGGCCGAGATGGGCGTGCTGCAGGAGGCCATCGACGCCGCCGACGCGTGGGACCTCGACGCCCAGCTCGAGCAGGCGATGGACGCGCTGCGCTGCCCGCCGGCGGACGCGGACGTCACCGTCCTGTCCGGTGGTGAGCGCCGCCGCGTCGCCCTGTGCAAGCTCCTGCTGGAGAAGCCGGACCTGCTGCTCCTCGACGAGCCGACCAACCACCTGGACGCCGAGAGCGTGCTCTGGCTCGAGGCGCACCTGAAGGACTACCCGGGCGCGATCCTGGCCGTCACCCACGACCGGTACTTCCTCGACCACGTCGCCGAGTGGATCTGCGAGGTCGACCGCGGCCGCCTGTACCCGTACGAGGGCAACTACTCGACCTACCTGGAGAAGAAGGGCGAGCGCCTTGCCATCCAGGGCAAGAAGGACCTCAAGCTCGCCAAGCGACTCAAGGACGAGCTCGAGTGGGTGCGGTCCAACGCCAAGGGCCGCCAGACCAAGTCGAAGTCCCGCCTCGCGCGCTACGAGGAGATGGCGGCGGAGGCGGACCGCACCAGGAAGCTCGACTTCGAGGAGATCCAGATCCCGCCGGGCCCGCGCCTGGGCTCGATCGTGCTCGAGGCGAAGGACCTGGAGAAGGGCTTCGACGGGCGCGTGCTCATCGACGGCCTGAGCTTCACGCTGCCGCGCAACGGCATCGTCGGCGTCATCGGCCCGAACGGCGTCGGCAAGACGACGCTGTTCAAGACGATCGTCGGGCTCGAGCCGCTGGACAAGGGCGAGCTCAAGGTCGGCGAGACGGTGTCGATCTCCTACGTCGACCAGTCCCGCGGGGGCATCGACCCCAAGAAGACGCTCTTCGAGGTGGTCTCCGACGGGCTCGACTTCCTCAAGGTCGGCAACGTCGAGATGCCGTCGCGGGCCTACGTCGCCGCGTTCGGCTTCAAGGGTCCGGACCAGCAGAAGCCGGCCGGCGTGCTGTCCGGTGGTGAGCGCAACCGCCTCAACCTCGCGCTCACGCTCAAGCAGGGCGGCAACCTGCTGCTCCTCGACGAGCCCACCAACGACCTGGACGTCGAGACCCTCGGCTCGCTGGAGAACGCCCTGCTGGAGTTCCCCGGCTGCGCGGTCGTGGTGTCCCACGACCGGTGGTTCCTCGACCGGGTGGCGACGCACATCCTGGCCTACGAGGGGACCGAGGAGAACCCGGCGAACTGGTACTGGTTCGAGGGCAACTTCGCCTCCTACGAGGAGAACAAGGTCGCGCGGCTCGGGGCCGACGCGGCGCGCCCGCACCGGGTGACGTACCGCAAGCTGCGCCGCGACTGAGTGCTCGACCAGGCCGCCCGTTCCGCTGGGAGCGGGCGGCCTCGTCGTCGGTGCGCCGCCTGCGACCTGCGCCGATACGCTCGACACGACCTGCGAGAGGCGGTGCCGGCGATGGAGCACGACGAGCTCGTCGACGCGCTGCTCGCGCTGCGCTCCGAGGTGGCCGACCTGCGCCTCCCGCTGGAGGCGGCGACCGCCGCGGCCGGTCGGGCGGACCGGACGAGGGTCCTCGACCAGCTCGACGACTACCTGCTGCCCCGCCTGCGCGACCCCGGCGCCCCCGTGCTCGTGGTGGTCGGTGGCTCGACCGGCGCCGGCAAGTCGACGGTGGTGAACTCTCTCGTCGGGGCGGAGGTCAGCCCGTCCGGGGTGCTGCGGCCGACCACCCGGTGGCCGGTGCTGGTGCACCACCCGCTGGACGTGCGGTGGTTCAGCTCGGACCGGGTGCTGCCGTCCCTGACCCGCGCGACCGCCGCCCCGGAGGCCGGGACCCGGCCTGGGCTGCGGCTCGTCGCGTCGGAGGCGCTGCCGGTGGGCCTCGCGCTGCTGGACGCGCCGGACGTCGACTCGGTCGAGGAGGGCAACCGCATCCTGGCCGCCCAGCTGCTGGGCGCCGCGGACGTGTGGTTGTTCGTGACCACCGCCGCGCGCTACGCCGACGCCGTGCCGTGGGAGCTGCTGGCGGACGCCGCCCGCCGCGGCACCCACCTGGCCCTCGTGCTGGACCGGGTCGACGCCGGCGCGGAGACCGCGGTCGGGGACCACCTGCGCCAGATGCTCGCCGAGGCGGGCCTCGCGTCGGCGACCGTCGTCGTGGTGCCGGAGGTGCAGCTCGAGGACGGGCTGCTGCCCGAGGCGGCCGTCGGCCCGATCGCCGACTTCCTCACGACCACGGCCACCGATCCCCAGGTGCGCGCCGCCGCGCTCGCGGAGACGTGGGACGGCGCGGTGGCGGACGTGTCCCGCCGAGCGCTCGACCTGGCGACGGCGGCGGACGACCAGCGGGCGGCGGACGTGCGCCTGCGCGGGGCGGTCGCGGCTGCGTACGCCGCGGCGGCCACGCGGGTGGAGCAGGCGACATCCGACGGATCGCTGCTGCGGGGCGAGGTCCTGGCCCGGTGGCAGGACGTGGTCGGCACGAGCGAGTGGTTCCGGTCCCTGGAGCAGGGCGTCTCCCGGTTGCGCGACCGCGTCGTCGGCTTCGTGCGCGGTCGCCGACCGGCGGAGCCGGCGCTCGTCGAGGCCGTCGCGCACGGTCTCGCCGCCGTCCTGCAGGACTCCGCCGAGGAGGCCGCCGAGACCGCGCACTCGGCCTGGAGGCACGACCCGGCGGGCCGTGCGCTGCTCGACGGGCTTGCCCTGTCGCGGGCGTCGGGGGACCTGCGCACCCGCGCGGCCGAGCAGGTGCGCGCCTGGCAGAGCGACGTGCTGGCGCTGGTCGAGACGGAGGGCGCAGGGCGACGGACGGCCGCGCGCGCGTACTCGTACGGGATCAACGGCCTCGGCGCCGTCCTCATGGTCGCGGTCTTCGCGTCGACGGGCGGCCTCACGGGCGCTGAGGTGGGCATCGTCGGCGGGACCGCGCTCCTCGCTCAGCGCGCGCTCGAGGCGGTGTTCGGCGACGACGCCGTCCGCCGGCTCACCCGGGAGGCGCACGAGCGGCTGGCCGTGCGCACGGAAGCGCTGCTGGACGAGGAGGCCGCGCGGTTCACGCGGCAGCTGGACGCGACGGGCGCGGCGTCGCGCGACGGCGACGGCCTGCGCCGCTCCGCGGCCCGGCTGCACGCCGCGATGGCCGCCCGCCCGACGGCGGCGGCCTGGGGCGAGGGTGGACTGCCCGCCGGGGGCGACGGCTTCCTGCGGGGGACCGGGGTAGTCGCACGGTCGGCCGCACCGGCGGACGACGGTCGGCAGCCGGCGTCCCGCGGCCACTGGTGGACCCGGTGGCGTCGGGGGTCCGAGTGAGTCCCCAGGCTGTCGTGACCCTCCGGGAACGGGTCGCGGCGCTGGACGAGGCAGTCGGGCTGGCGCGGGGCCGGTTGCCCGACGCGACGCTCGACGTCCCCGCGGTGGTCGTGTCCCGGGCGCGGGACCGCGCCGCGCTCTCGGGTGAGTACACGGTCGTCGCGCTCGCCGGCGCGACGGGGTCCGGGAAGTCGTCGCTGCTCAACGCCCTGGCTGAGGCGCGGATCGCGGAGGCCGGGGTCCGGCGACCGACCACGGGACGGCCCGTCGCGGTGATCGTGCCCGCGCGAGGGTCCATGGACGACGGTGCCGACGAGCTCCTCGACTGGCTCGACGTGCAGGAGCGCCACGTGGCGGGCAGCCGTGCGCTCCAGGAGTCGGCGACGGGCCTGGTGCTGCTGGACCTGCCCGACCACGACTCGGTGGTGACGGAGCACCGCACCATCGCGGAGCGGCTGTACGAGCGCGTCGACCTGCTCGTCTGGGTGGTCGACCCGCAGAAGTACGCCGACGCCGCCCTGCACGCGCGCTACCTGCGCGGGCTCGCCGACCACGCGAGCGTCGTCGTGCTCGTGCTCAACCAGTCCGACCGCCTCAGTCTCGCCGAGCAGCGGGCGATGGTGGCCGACCTGCAGCGGCTGGCGGCCGACGACGGGCTGGCCGCGTCACCGGTCCTGGCCGTCAGCGCGTCGACGGGTGCCGGGGTGCCGGAGCTGCGCGACCTGCTCGCGCGGGCCGCCCAGCGCAGGCTCGCCGCGACGGAGCGCGTCACGGGTGACGTGCGGCTGGCGGCGCGCGCGCTGGTCGAGGCCTGCGGTCGTCCGCCGAACACCCGCCGCGAGGTCGGGGCCGCGGCGGCCCTGGTGCGTGCGTGGGAGGCGGCGGCCGGGATCGACGAGGTCGCCGACGCCGTCCGCCGCTCGACCAAGCGGTCCGCGCGGGCGGCCACCGGCTGGCCCGTGACGCGCTGGGTCGCCCGGCTGCGTCCCGACCCGCTGCGCCGGATCGGGCTCGGCCGCGAGCGGTCCCAGGCAGGCCAGGACGACCTGCTGCGGTCGTCGCGCTCGGCGCCGGCCGCGGGGGAGCGCGCCGCGGCCGTCAGCTCTCTGCGCACCTACGTCGACGCCGCGACCTCCGGGGCGCCGGACGACTGGGTCCTGGCCGCGCGCTCGCGCGCCGCCGACGTGGACCTCGACGACGTGCTCGACCGGAGCGTCGTGCGGGTGCCCGTCGGGACGTCCCGCGTCCCGTGGACGTGGCGGGTGCTCGCGCTGCTGCAGTGGCTGCTGCTCGCGGTCGCGGCGACCGGGCTCGTGTGGCTGCTGCTGCTCGTCGGGCTGGGCTGGCTGCAGCTGCCGTCGCCCGAGACGCCCGCGTGGTGGGGCCTGCCCGCGCCGACGCTCCTGCTGGCCGCCGGCCTGCTCGCGGGCCTGCTGGTCGCCGGTGTCGGGTGGGTGCTCGGCGCCCTCGCGGGCCGGCACCGCGCCGCGCGCGCCCGGCGGGGGCTCGGTGCGTCGGTCGCGCTCGCGGTGAACGAGCACGTCATCGGCCCGGTCAGCGCCGAGATGGACGCCCTGGCCCGGTGCCGCGCGGCCGCGTCGCGGGCAGCGGCCTGACCGCTCTTAGGATCGAGCGCATGACTCGCCTCGAGGTTCCCGTCCAGCTGCGCTGGTCGGACATGGACGCGTACCAGCACGTCAACAACGTGGAGATGCTGCGGCTCCTCGAGGAGGCCCGGATCGAGGCTTTCTGGAGCCACCCGCCCGCGCCCGACGGCAGCCGGGTGGAGAGCACGTGGCCCACGGCCGTGCTCGACGCGGGCCCCGGCGCCGAGCTGTCGACGCTGGTCGCGCGGCAGGAGATCGAGTACCTCAAGCCGCTCGGCTACCGCCGCACGCCGGTCATCGTCGAGATGTGGATCGGGCACCTCGGCGGTGCGAGCCTCGACGTCTGCTACGAGGTCCGGGACGCGGGGGAGCCCGGCCCCGAGCGCGTCACGTACGCGCGCGCGCTGACGACCCTCGTGCTGGTCGACGCCGCGACCGGGACCCCGCGGCGCATCGACGGCGCGGGGCGCGAGGCATGGAGCGCGTACCTGGAGGAGCCGGTCGTCATCCGCCGGCGGCGCTGACCCGTCGATCCGTGCGGGCCCGCTCGGCCGTCTCGGCGGCCCGGGCGATGTTGCGCTGCATGCCGCCGAACACCACGCCGTGGAACGGATAGACGGACCACCAGTAGAGCTGTCCGAGCAGCCCCTTGGGGTGGAACAGGGCGCGCTGCGCGAAGACCGTCGGCGGGGCGTCGGGGGCGGAGCCGCCCGGTTCGACGCGCAGCTCCAACCAGGCGAGGCCCGGCACCCGCATCTCGGCCCTCAGGCGCAGCAGCCGGCCCTCCTCGACGGCCTCGACGCGCCAGAAGTCGACGGCGTCGTCCACCAGCAGGACCCGCGGGTCCCGCCGGCCACGGCGCAGCCCCGGTCCGCCGATCAGCCGGTCGGCCAGCCCCCGCACGCGCCACGCGAGCCCCCACGAGTACCAGCCGTGCTCGCCGCCGACGGCCTCGAGCACCCGCCACAGCGCCGCGGGCGAGGCGTCGACCGTGACCTGGCGCTCGTCGACGAACAGGGAGCCGCCCGCCCAGTCGGGGTCGCTGGGCAACGGGTCGCTGGGCGCGCCGGGCACGGCGGCCGACGACCACCGCGTGGCGACCGCCGCCTCCTGCACCCGCCGCAGGGCGAGCCGCACCGCACGGTCGAACCCGATGAGCCCGTCGGGCGGGTCGGGCACATGGGCGGCGATGTCGTGCTCGTCGCACACCACCTCGTGCACCAGGGACTCGACGAGCGGGCGCGCGAGACCCGACGGCACGGGCGTCACCAGCGAGACCCAGAGGCTCGAGAGCCGCGGCGTCAGGACCCCGACCCCGACGATGATGCGTCGGTGCAGCCCGGCCGCCTGCGCGTAGCGCTGCATCATGTCGCGGTAGGTCAGGACGTCCGGGCCGCCGATGTCGAACCCCCGGCTGACCTCGGACGGCATCGCGGCCGACCCGACGAGGTAGCGCAGCACGTCGCGGATCGCGATGGGCTGGATCCGGTTCTCCACCCAGCGCGGCACCGTCATCGCGGGCAGCCGCTCGGTGAGGTAGCGCATCATCTCGAACGACGCCGACCCCGAGCCCAGGATGACGGCCGCCCGCAGGACGGTGGTCGGCACGCCGGAGGCAAGCAGGATCTCGCCCACCTCGGTGCGCGACGCCAGGTGCGGGGAGAGGTCCTCACCCTCGGGGTAGAGCCCGCCGAGGTAGACGATGCGCCCCACGCCCGCCTCGCGGGCGGCCCGCGCGAACGTGAGCGCGGTGTGCCGGTCGGTCGACTCGAAGCTGCGGCCGGAGCCGAGCGAGTGGATGAGGTAGTAGGCGATGTCCGCGCCCTCGAGGGCCGCCCGGATCTGCGACGGCTCGTCGGCGTCCGCCGCGGCGGTCTCGACGTCGGCGTACCAGGGGTGCCCGCGCAGCCGGTCGGGGTGCCGGGCGACGGCACGGACGCGGTAGCCGGCGGCCAGCAGCTCGGGGACCAGCCGGCCGCCCACGTACCCGGTGACGCCGGTGACCGCGACGAGCGGCGCGTCCGCCCGTGCCCGACCGTCGGGCCCGAGACCCGGCACGAGCCCGACGAGGGTCTCGGCGACGGGTGCGGGCAGGAGGTCGTCCGGGGCGGTGGCCATCTGGGCAGTCTGTGGTGCGCGGGCCCGACCCGCACCCGGTCGCGCCCGATCCTCAGCCTGCGCTCAGGAGCGCGAGCGTCGCCTTCTCGGCGACGGCCTGCGACCGGGTCGGCCGGATGGTCTGGCCGTGCTCCCAGAGGTCGATGATCCGGGGGTCGATGTACGACGCCCGACACACCGCGGGCGTGTTGCCCAGCTCCTCGGCGACGTCGCGCACCACCGCCGTCACCACGCGGCGGCGGGCGCGCTCGGACGTCGGGGGCGCGCCCGCGTCCGCGAGCCCGCGGGCGGCCAGCACCGTGGCGTGCCAGGTGCGGAAGTCCTTCGGCGTGGCCTCGTCGCCCAGCTGCTGCTTGACGTAGGCACCGACGTCCGCGCTGGTCACGTCGTGCCAGCCGCCGTCGTCGTCGCGCCACGCGAGCAGCTCCTCGCCGTCGTCCCGACGGCGGGTCAACGCGCGGACGAGCGTCGCGACGACGTCGTCCTCGACGACCGTGTCCCGCACCTGGCCGGACTTGGCGGGGAAGTGCAGGTGCACCCGGCCCGGGTCGCCGTCGCTCTCGGGCGCCAGGACGCGGACGTGCGTGCGCAGCAGGGTGGCCAGTCCGTACGAGCCGTGCTGGAGCGCGTAGCCCTCGCCGCCCACGCGCAGGTACGCGAGGTCGAGCAGCCGGAACGCGAGGGCGAGGACCTTCTCGCGCGGCATGCCTTCGAGCGCCAGGTGCGCGCGGACGCGGCGCCGCGCGGCGGGCAGCCGGCGGGCGATCTCGAGCACCCGGTCGTGCTTGAGGCGGCCCCGGCGCACCGTCCACTGCTGGTGGTACAGGTACTGGCGCCGTTCCGCGTCGTCGAGCCCGGCCGCCTGGATGTGCCCGTTCGGCCACGGGCTGATCCACACGTCGCTCCACGCGGGCGGGATCGCGAGCGTCGAGATCCGCTCGAGGTGCTCCTCGTCGACGATCCGGAGCTTGTCGAGGTCGAGGTAGACGAACCCCCGGCCGGCGCGGCGCCGCGACCAGCCGGGGGCGTCGATGCGTACGCGGCGCAGGCGGACCATGCCGGAAGTGTCACCCGGCGAACGTCGGACCGCGCGGGGAGCCTCAGTCCGGGAACCGGACCATGCCCTCCTGGGCCACGGACGCCACGAGAGCACCGTCGCGGGTGAACACGCGCGCGGCGCCCAGGCCACGGCCGCCCTGCGCGCTCGGCGTGGACTGCACGTACAAGAGCCAGTCGTCGACACGGACGTCGCGGTGCCACCACATGGCGTGGTCCAGGCTGGCGATGGACAGGCCGGGGGTGATCCACGACTTGCCGGCCCGCCGCAGGATCGGTTCGAGCATCACCTGGTCGCACGCGTACGCCAGGAGTGCGCGGTGCAGCAGCTGGTCGTCGGGCAGCGGGCCGCGCGACCGGAACCACACGCACTGCTGCCCGGAGGGCTCGGCCGGCGGGCCGAGGTAGATCGCGCCGCCCACGTGCCGCACGTCGAACGCGGCCTCCTGCGTCCAGAACTTGGCCACCGGGTGGTCGATCCCGCCCAGCATCTCGAGCGCCGACGGCACGTCCTCCGGCGCGGGGACCCCCGAGGGCATGGGGTCGGCGTAGTCGAGGCCCGGCTGCTGCTCCTGGAACGACGTGATCATCGACAGGATGGCGTCGCCGCCCTGCAGCGCGTGCGTCCGGCGCGCGGTGAACGAGCGACCGTCGCGCAGCCGCTCGACCGCGAACGTGATCGGTTCGCGCACGTCGCCGGCGCGCAGGAAGTAGCCGTGCAGGGAGTGCGGCAGGCGGCCCTCGGGGACCGTCCGGCCGGCCGCGAGCAGCGCCTGGGCGAGCACCTGACCACCGAACACGCGTCCGCTGGGCTGCGGCAGGCTGCGGCCGCTGAAGACGTCCGGTGTCGCCGGGTCCTTCTCCAGCCGCAGGATGTCGAGGACGGGAGCGGTCGGGTCGGGCTCGGTCGTCATGGACGGCAGCGTCTCACGACGACTCCGCGCGAAGCGCAGAGACCGGTCTCCTGACGGCGTGACGTCCGTCGCTCAGTCGTCGAACGTGTTGAGCATCGAGTGCGCGGCGCGCTCGAGGTAGTCCCACAGCTGCGCGCGGTGCATCGGCGCCAGGTCGAGGCTGTCGACGGCGGCGCGCATGTGCAGCAGCCACCGGTCGCGCGCGTCGGGGTTCACCTTGAACGGCGCGTGCCGCATGCGCAGCCGGGGGTGCCCACGCTCGTCGGAGTAGGTGGTCGGGCCGCCCCAGTACTGCTCGAGGAACAGGGTCAGGCGCTCGGCCGCGGGGCCGAGGTCCTGCTCCGGGTACATGGGTCGCAGCACCGGGTCGTCGGCGACGCCGCGGTAGAACTCGTCGACCAGGGCGACGAAGGTCTCGTGCCCGCCGATCGCCGAGTAGAAGGAGTCGGATCTCACGACGCCATCCTCACACGCAGACTCAGAGCCCCAGCTCCCCCAGCACGGGCAGCGCGGCCCGCACGACGGCTCGCGCGTCCGCGGCGCTGGAGGAGGCCAGGGCCAGCTGCGCGAGGCGTCGGCACTCCTCCAGCGACGTCGCCGCGAGCAGGGCGGCGACGTCGGGCAGCGCGCGCGGCGTCATGGACAACGAGGAGACCCCGAGCCCGACGAGAACCGCGGCGAGCGCGGGGTTGGCCGCGGCCTCGCCGCACACCCCCACCGGCCGGCCCTGCTGGGCGCCGCCGTTGCAGGCCGCGGCCACGAGGTGCAGGACGGCGGGCTGCCACGGGTCGGACAGCTCCGCGACGGCGCCGAGGAGGCGGTCGGCGGCCATCGCGTACTGCGTGAGGTCGTTGGTGCCGATGCTCGCGAACGCGGCGTGCGCCAGGATCGGCCCCGCCAGCAGGGCGGCGCTGGGCACCTCGATCATCACGCCGGCGACGCCGAGCCCGTGGGCCGCGCACGCCGCCACGAACCACTCGGTCTCGTCGACCGTCGAGACCATGGGCGCCATGACCCAGACCTCGGCGGTCTCGGCGGCGGCCGCCTGGGCGATCGCCGCGAGCTGGTCCTGCAGGACCTCGGGATGGCGCGCCGCGGTCCGCAGGCCGCGGACGCCGAGCGCCGGGTTGACCTCGGCGTCGCCGGCGAGGAACGGCAGCGGCTTGTCCGCGCCGGCGTCCAGCGTGCGGATGACGACCTTGCGCCCGGGGAACGCCGCGAGCACGCGACGGTAGGCGACGACCTGCTCCGCGATGGTCGGCGCCTCCTCCCGGTCCAGGAACCCGAACTCGGTGCGGAAGAGCCCGACGCCCTCCGCGCCCGCGGCGGCCGCGGGTGCGGCGTCCGCGGGGTCGCCGACGTTGGCGAGCAGCTCGACGTGGTGGCCGTCGGCGGTGCGCCCGTGCCCGTCGAAGGTGCGGACCTGCGCCGCGAGGGCGAGCGCGGCGGCGACCTGCTCCTGCGTGGGGTCGATGGTGACCGTGCCCGCGGAGCCGTCCACGAGCACGAGCGTCTCCGCCTGCACCGCGGCCTCGGCGCCCCGGGCGGCGACGACGGTGGGGATGCCGCGGGCGCGGGCCAGGATCGCTGTGTGCGAGGTGGGGCCGCCGGTGCCGGTGACGATGGCGAGCACGCGGTCGACGTCGAGCGTGGCGACGATGGCCGGGGCGAGGTCGGCGGCGACCAGCACGAACGGTGCCTCGTGCGCCGGCACGCCGGGCGCCGGGCGGCCCGTCAGCTCGGCGACGAGCCGGTCGCGGACGTCGGCGATGTCTCGCGTGCGCTCCGCGAAGTAGCCGCCGAGCGCCTCGAACTGCACGGAGATCGCCTCGGCGGCCTCCCAGACCGCACGTTCGGGCACCAGGCGGTCGTCGACCACGCGCTGCTCCGCGTCGGCGACCAGGGTGGGGTCGGCGGCGATCGCCGCGGTCGCGTGCAGCAGGTCCGCGCTGTCGCCCTGGGCGAGGTCGGCCGCCGCGTCGAGCGCCGCGCGGACCACCTCGGAGGCCACTCCGATGCGCTTGGCGACCTCCGCGTAGTCGGTGCCGGGCGGCAGGCGCCGGCCCGAGGGCGGCTCGGCCACGGGGTCCGGCATGAGCACGGCGGGCGCGACGACGCGTCCCGGGCTCACCCCGATCCCGGTGAGGACCGTCGGGTTTGCCGCGTGCACCGTGCTCACCTGGTGTGACCTCCTCGTCGACCTGATCGCAGTGTGGTCCCTCCGCGTCCGCGGACGCCACCCTGACACGGTGCCGCACGGCTCGTGAGCCGTCCCAGGGTTAGGCTGTGGCGGTGCGCCGACCGGCGCCACGTGAGCTGGGGAGTTCCATGAGCAAGGCAGAGCAGATCCTCGCAGCGCTGGGCGGCGACGGGAACGTCGTCGACCTCGAGCCGTGCATCACCCGGCTCCGCGTGGAGGTGAGCGACGCCCACCTCGTCGACGAGGTCGCCCTCAAGGCGAGCGGCGCCTTCGGTGTCGTGCGCTCCGGTCGCATCGTCCAGGTGATCGTCGGCCCGGAGGCCGACAACCTCGCTGCCGAGCTCGACAGCCTGCGCTGACCCCCCGCCGCAGCCGATGACCACGATCCGGCTGCTGAGCCCCCTGACGGGAGTGCTCCGACCCGTCACCGCCGTGCCCGACCCGGTGTTCGCCGAGGGCATCGTCGGCCCCGGCGTCGCGCTCGAGCCGCAGCACGTGCAGACCCAGACCGTGCTCGCGCCCGCGGACGGTGTGATCGGCGCGCTGCACCCGCACGCGTTCGCCCTCGAGCTGAGCGAGGGCCGCGTCGTCCTCGTGCACCTCGGCATCGACACCGTGGGCCTCGCGGGCCGGGGGTTCACGCTCCACGTGACCGGCGGGCAGAGCGTGCGCGCGGGGGAGCGCCTGATCACGTGGTCGCCCGTGGACGTCGCGGCCGCAGGCCTGGCGACCGTCTGCCCGGTCGTCGCGCTCCAGGCCGACGCGGACCTGCTCACCGTGCTCGCCGCCGACGGCGAGACGGTCGACGCTGGGCAGGCCCTGCTCGACTGGGCCTGACCGGCCGCGGTTGCCGTCTCGCGGCTCGACGCGCACGGTGGAGACGACTGCGAGCACCGGGAGGATCCGATGGCAGAGCTGCTGGTCGACTTCATCACCTCGCTCGACGGCTACGCGTCGGCGGAGGGCTGGCGCGGCTGGTGGGGGCTCGAGGGGCCCGAGTACCTGACCTGGCTGGGCGAGTCGCCGGAGGGTGAGTACACGATCCTGATGGGCGCCACGACGTACCGGTTGATATCGGAGCTCGCCGCCACGGGCGAGGAGGGCGTGGACCAGCTGACCGCGCTGCCCAAGGTGGTGTTCTCCTCGACCCTGTCGGAGCCGTTGGCGTGGGCCAACACCCGACTGGTCGGCGGTGACCCGGTCGAGGCGGTCCGGTCGATGAAGGACGGCGACGCCGCCGGATTGCGCACGCTCGGCAGCCTCACGCTGTGCCGGTCGCTGCTCGAGGCGGGCCTGGTCGACCGGTTCCGGGTGGTCGTCTTCCCGGTGATCACCGGCAGCACGGGGCACGAGCGGATCTACGACGGCTATCCGGACGTCGGTCTCGAGATGGTCGCCAGCAGGACGTTCGACGGCCGGACGCAGCTCCTCGAGTACGTGCCGACCGTCCTGGACGGACCGCCGGGAGGCGCGACGCAGTAAGCGGGCTCAGCGCTCCTCGGTCGGCGCCGGCTCCTCGGTCGGCACGAACTCGCCTCCGGACGCGGCCACGCGGGCGTCCCGGTTGTCCACGACGTCGTCCAGCGGTGTGTTGCGCGGGTCCCGAGGAGTGGCGTCGTTGCCGCCGACGGATGCACGGTGCGTCGCCATGAGGTCCCGCTGCCCGGCGAGAGGCACGTCCGCCTTCTCGAGCGCGTCCCGGGTGGCGATCCGCAGCTGCCGGGCCACCTCCCACTGCATCGCGGGAGACGTCTTCACCTTGAGGCGCAGCGTCACGGCGTCGGCGCTGAGCCGTTCGATGCCGGTGATGGTCGGTGTGCCCAGCACGTGCGCGCCGACCACCGGGTCCTTGACCACGCGCGACGCGGCCTCGCCCAGCAGGGCGCGCACCTGGTCCAGGTCCGCGAAGTAGTCGACGTCGATCTCGACCACCGCGGTCGCCCAGCCCTGCGTCTTGTTGCCCACGCGCAGCATGGTGCCGTTGGGGACGTACCAGAGCGTGCCGTCCGCGTCGCGGATCTTGGTGATGCGCAGCGTGACCGCCTCGACTGTGCCGTTGGCCGGCCCGACGTCGACCACGTCGCCCACTCCGTACTGGTCCTCGAGGAGCATGAAGAGACCGGTGAGGAAGTCCTTGACCAGGCTCTGCGCGCCGAAACCGAGTGCGACGCCGATCACGCCGGCGGAGGCGATGAACGGCGCGAGGTTGACCCCGAGCTCGCCCAGGACGAGGAAGAACGCGGTGCCGCCGACGACGATGGTGGCGGACGAGCGCAGCACCGAGCCGAGCGTGCGGGCGCGCTGGGCGCGGCGGGCGCTCGCCAGCGGGTTGGCCTTCGCCAGCACGCCGCCGACCTCGGACTGCCCGATGGGCTTGAGGATCCCGCGGTCGAGGAACGGGGTGCCGTCCGCGACGTGGTTGGTGATGCTGCGGATGCTGCGCCGCAGCAGGACGAGCACGATGCCGCTGATGGCGACGATGAGAATGATCCGCAGGGGCAGCCCGACGAACCAGTCCCACCAGGTGCTCGGCGGAGGGACGTTCGTGCCGAGGATGCCGTCGCTGGTCGACGGGCTCGGTTCCGGGGCCGCCGCGATCACGCGCGGTCCCCGGTGAGCCCCGTGCGGTCGGCGACGAACTGCAATTGCTCCACGGTGAGCCCGATGGTGCGCGAGAGCGCGCGGCCGCCGTGGCCGACGCCGCGCTCCCGGCGCACGAGGATCGGCCGGTCGCCGCTGGTGGCCGCCTGCAGCGCCGCGGCGAGCTTGCGGGCATGCAGCGGGTCGACGCGGGTGTCGCCCTCGAAGACCGTGAACAGGGTGGCCGGGTAGTCCGTGCCGTCGACGACGCGGTGGTACGGCGAGTAGCCCAGCAGCCACCCGAGCTCGGTCGGGTCGTCGGCGTCGCCGTACTCCTCGGTCCACGTGACGCCCAGGCCGAACCGCTGGTAGCGCACCATGTCGAGCAGCGGGGCCGAGCACACGACGGCCGCGAACAGGTCGGGCCGCTGCGTCAGGGCGGCGCCGACGAGCAGGCCGCCGTTGGAGCCGCCCCAGCACGCCAGCGCGTCGGGAGTGGTCCACCCGTGGGCGACGAGGTGGTCGCCGACCGCGTGGAAGTCGTCGAACACGTTCTGCTTGTGCGCCCGCATGCCGGCGCGGTGCCACTCCTCGCCCTCCTCGCCGCCTCCGCGCAGGTTGGCGACGACGTACACGCCGCCTGCCTCGACCCACGCGAGCGTGCTGGCGGAGAACGCGGGGTCGAGCGAGATCTGGAAGCCGCCGTACCCGTAGAGGATGGTCGGCGCGGGGGCCAGCGGACGGCCCTGCGCGTCGAGGGCATCCGTGCGGGCGACGACGAACGCGCGGACCGTGGTGCCGTCCGGGCTCGTGACCTCGATCTGCTGGGCGCGCACGTCGGGCAGGTCGGCGACGAGGCCGGGAGGCGCGGCCCACAGCGAGGTGTCGCCGGTGCGCGCGTCGAAGCGGTGCACGCTGGTCGGCGTCGTGTGGTCGGTGTAGGAGAACCAGACCTCGCGGCCGCCCTCGGGGCGCGTCGCGAGGCCCGAGATCGAGCCGAGCCCGGGAAGCTCCACGGAGCCGGTCCGGGACCCGGTCCGCGGGTCGTGCACGGTGACCTCCGAGACCGCGTGCCGGCGCCACGAGACCAGCAGCAGCTCGGGTGTCGTGTCGTCGCCGCCGCCGTCGGTGAACGCGACGTCCTCGAGCACCGCCGTCGGGTCCTGTGCGACCAGGGTCGTCCAGTGCTCGACGCCCGGCGCGGTCGGGTCGGCCACGGCGAGCCGCCCGCGGGGCGCGTCGAGGTCGGTGTGCACGTAGAGGCGCCCGTCGCGGGCCACCCAGGCGCCGCTCTCGGCGTCGAGCCCGACCGCGACCTCGACGAACGCGGGGGCCGACGGGTCGGTGGCGGCGAGGTCGGCGATCCAGACGTCGGTGCGCGGCGCGGTGCCCGCGGACGCCGACACGATCAGCCAGCGCCCGTCGCGGGAGACGGACACGCCGTAGTAGTTGGTGTGGTCCAGCCCGGCGCCGAACACCTCGACGTCGTCCGTCGCCGGCGTGCCCAGGGTGTGCAGCCAGACGCGCCGGTGGTACTGCGCCTCGTCCTCGGGCAGCTCCTCGGGAGGCAGCCGGCGCACGTAGTAGAACGCCTCGCCGCCCGGCAGCCACGCGACGGGGGAGTACCGGGCGCGGTCGACGGGGCCGTCGACGAGCTCCCCGGTCGCGACGTCGATCACGTGCAGCACGCTCTCCTCGGTGCCGCCCGACGACACCTGGTAGGCCACGAGCCGGCCCTCCTTGGAGGGCTGCCACGCGTCGAGCGTGGTGGTGCCGGCGGGGTCGATCGCGATCGGGTCGAGCAGCACGCGCTCCTCGTCGCCCTCGGCGACGACGACCACCGCGTGCTCCTGGTCGCCGGACCGCCGGGAGAAGAACCGCCGCTCGCCGCGCCACGCCGGCGGGCTGACGAAGCCCGCGCCGAGCAGCTCACGCAGCCGGGCCGTGAGGGCCCCGGTCGCGAACGCGCCGTCGCTGCCGACCTGGGCGCGATAGTCGGCGTACAGATCGTCCTGCGCGAGGGACCACACCTCGGTCTCGTCGGCGGCAGCGTCCTCGAGGGCGCGGAACGGGTCGGCGACCGAGTGTCCGTGCAGGTCCTCGACGAGATCGCCTCGGGGAGCCGGCGGGTACGTGCGCAGAGCGGGTGCGGTCATGGTCCGCAAGGCTACGACGGGTGGCCGTGACGGTGGGCGAGTGACGCGGTCGGTGAGGGGCGCACGCCGCGCGAGTGACGCAGTCGAGAGCGTTCGTCCTGCGTGCGCGCGCGCGGCTCTGGCAGGATCGGCGTGTGGCAGACGACACCGGCACCGCGTCCGACGCCCTCCTGCGCCTGGCGGCCGCCTACGGCGTGGTCCCCGACCACTGGGACTTCCACGGTCTCCACCGGCGCGCGTCCACCACCACGTTGCAGGGCGTGCTCGGCGCGCTCGGTGTCGATGCATCGTCGCCGGAGCGGGTCGACCTGGCCATCGCCCACGTCGAGGACATGCCCTGGCGGCGCGTGCTCCCGCCCGTGCTCGTCGTCCGCGAGGGCCGCCAGGCTCACGTCCCGGTCCATCTCACGCACGGCGACCCGGTCGAGGTCTGGATCGAGCTCGACCCCGAGGCCGGGGGCGGTCGCCGGGAGGTGTCGCAGGCCGACGTGCCGGTGGCCCCGCGGACGGTCGACGGCCGGCTGGTGGGTCGCGCGACCTTCACGCTGCCGACGGACCTGCCGCTCGGCTGGCACGAGATCGTCGCCGAGGGCCCCAGCGCGAGCGCGCACAGCCCGCTCGTCGTGACGCCGTCGCACCTGGAGCTGCCCGAGGCGCTCCAGGGCCGCCGCGCGTGGGGGCTCATGGCCCAGCTCTACTCGGTGCGCTCCCGCGCGTCGTGGGGCGTCGGCGACCTGGCGGACCTCGCGGAGATCGGGTGGCTGGCCGGCCGCGAGCTCGACGCCGACTTTCTGCTCATCAACCCGCTGCACGCCGCGGAACCGACCGCGCCGCTCACGCCGTCCCCGTACCTGCCCACGACCCGCCGGTTCGTGAACCCGCTGTACATCCGCGTGGAGGACGTGCGCGAGGCGGGCTACCTCTCGTCGGCGGACCGCACCCTGGTCGAGTGGGCGGCCGAGCCCGTGCTGGCCACGGACGGCGACGCGGGACCGATCGACCGTGACGCGGCCTGGACCGCCAAGCGCGCCGCGCTCGAGGTCGTCTTCGCGGCCCCCCGGTCGGCCGCGCGGCAGGCCGCGTTCGACGCGTTCGTCGAGCAGGAGGGCGCGGGGCTGGAGACGTTCGCTCTCTGGTGCGCGCTCGCGGAGAAGTACGACGACGAGTGGCCCGCCGGCGCGCAGGACCCGTCGTCGGCCGTCGTCGCCGAGCTTCGCGAGGAGCTGGCGGACCGCGTCGAGTTCCACACCTGGCTGCAGTGGCTCGCCGACGAGCAGCTCGCGGCGGCTCAGCGCGCGGCGCTGGACGGCGGCATGGCGCTGGGCATCATGCACGACCTGGCCGTCGGGGTGCACCCGCAGGGCGCCGACGTGTGGGCGCTCGGCGATGTGCTGGCCCGCGGCGCCACGGTGGGTGCCCCGCCCGACATGTACAACCAGCAGGGCCAGAACTGGTCGCAGCCGCCGTGGCGCCCCGACGCGCTGGCGCGGGCCGCGTACAGGCCCTACCGGGACATGCTCCGCACGGTCCTGCGGCATGCGGGCGCCATCAGGATCGACCACGTGATCGGCCTGTTCCGGCTGTGGTGGATCCCCGAGGGCGCCGACTCCGGCGACGGCGCGTACGTCCGCTACGACCACGAGGCGCTCGTCGGCATCCTCGCGCTCGAGGCGCACCGCGCCGGTGCGGTGGTGATCGGGGAGGACCTCGGCGTCGTCGAGCCCTGGGTGCGCGACTACCTGTCCGACCGCGGGATCCTCGGCACGTCGGTGCTGTGGTTCGAGCGCGACGTGCACGGCGCGCCGCTGGCCCCCGAGCACTACCGGCCGCTGGTGCTCGCGACGGTGACCACGCACGACCTGCCGCCCAGCGCCGGGTACCTCGCGGGCGAGCACGTGGCCATCCGCGAGCGCCTCGGGCTGCTCACGGAGCCCGTCGAGGTGGTCCGGGCGGCGGCGCTCGCCGAGCGCGACCAGATGCTCGGGGTGCTCCGGGACCGCGGACTGGTGGGCGATGACCCGTCGGAGCGCGAGATCGTCGAGGCGCTGCACCGCTACGTCATGGCGACGCCTTCCGTGCTGCTGGGCGTCTCGCTGGCCGACGCGGTGGGGGAGCGGCGCGCGCAGAACCAGCCGGGGACCGACCAGGAGTACCCCAACTGGAAGGTGCCGCTGGCCGACAGCTCGGGCCGTGTCGTCCTGGTCGAGGACCTGTTCACCAACCAGCGCCTGCGCTCCCTGGCGGCCGTGCTCAACAGCTGACCGGTCCTAGGATGCCGGGGTGCCCGAGCAGCTCCGCCGTGTCCGCGTCGTCGGCAACTCCGGCTCCGGCAAGACGACGTTCGCGCGCCGGCTCGCGGCGGTCCTCGGCGTGCCGCACCTGGAGCTCGACGAGGTGTTCTGGGACGCCGGCTGGACCAAGCGGGACCCGGACCAGGCGCGGGCGCTGATCGAGGACTTCGTGGCGTCGTCGGACCACGGCTGGGTCACCGACGGCAACTGGACGTCCGGGACCGCGGGGCTGCTCACCGACGCCGACGCCTTCGTGTGGCTCGACTACCCGCGGCGCACGGTGATGCCGCGGGTGATCCGCCGGACGCTGCGCCGCGGACTGCTGCGCACCGAGCTGTGGCACGGCAACCGCGAGGAGCTGCGCAACCTGCTGAACCCGGACCCGGAGCAGAACATCGTGCTCTGGTCGTGGACGGCGCACGCACCGAACCGGGCCCGGTACACGGCGCTCGCCGCCGAGTCCCCGATCCCCGTGATCCGTCTGCGCAGCCCCCGCCAGGCGCGCCGCTGGCTGGCGGGGCTCTAGCAGAAGAGCTGGTCGCACCGGGCGCGACGTGGAGCGAAGGACCCCTGTGGCTGCCCGACCTGGGGCTGCTGCGGTGGAGCGACATCCCCGGCGACCGCATCCTCGAGCTCGACCCGGCGACGGG
>NZ_JBFUMP010000018.1:0-147978 GCF_054049315.1 Cellulomonas sp. P5_E12
GCTGCAGCTCGCGCGGGCGCTGCGGCCCCCACGCGTCGAGCCCCCGCACCCCGGCCCGCCGCGGCCGGCGGCCCGAGCCCCCCGTCGCGCGCGTGCCGCGGGATCGGGCCCGGCGGCCAAGCCCGTGCTGAGCGCGCGCGAGCTCGAGGTCGCTCGCCTCGTGGTCGACGGTCAGACGTACCGGCAGATCGCCGAGCGGCTGTACATCTCTCCGAAGACCGTCGAGCACCACGTCGCGCGGATGCGCCAGCGGCTGGGCCTGAGCACGCGAGGCGAGCTGCTCGCCCACCTGCGCGGGCTGCTCGCCCAGGCCCCGGTGGGCTGACGCTCGGGCGCGCGGACGCGCCCCGTCCGAGATGTGAGATGCCTTGACAGCATGTGGACGGCGTCGCACACTCGTGACATGTCCATCGACCGCACCGCGCCCGTGGCCCCGCGCCACGAGGGTTCCGTCGACGCCGTGTCGACGCGCCGGTGTAGCTGTCGAATGTGTCGCTGACGACTCTGTCGTACCGGTCCCCGCAGCTCTGAGGAGCTCCCCGCAGGCGTTCCGCCTGGCCCGAGGGCGTGGACCAGTCCCGCCGCACCGCGGCGCAGCCCGTCACCGTTCGCACCGGGGGAGCACCCTGGGCGCGCCGGTGCGGACCACACAGTGGCATCGCAAGACGATCGATGGAGCACGAACGTGCCGAACCGCACCCGTATCGACCTGCTTCCCATCCAGGAAGCCGTCGCCACCGCCTCACCCAGCGCCTGGCGCGACGGCCTGGTGTCCGCCGCTGAGCCGGGCACCCTCACCGTCGCACTGCTGGACGGGCACCTCGCCGTCCTCGCGACCACGGCGGCGCCCGCGATCGGGGAGCCCGTCGCGGTGCACCTGGTCGCCGGCGTGGTCGCTCTGGGGGGCGCGTGGTACTCGGCGCGCCCCGTGGTGGCCTAAGCCATCTGCATCGAGGTCATCGCGGCCTTGCACGCGTCGACCATCGCCATGCACGCCGCGGCGCAGATGCGGCAGTGCTCGGACATGTCGGCGTGCATCGAGCACTCGGCCGCGCACGCCTCGCCCATCGTCATGCACGCCGTCATCATCGAGGTCATGACGCCCATGTCGTAGCCGGTCGGGCGCATCATCATCCGCATCATCGCCGTGGCGACGTCCGCGGTGTTCATACACATGGACGCACATCGGCCCATGCCCTCGCCTCCGTCGGCGTCCGCGCACATAGTCGCCGCCATCGAGGCCGCCGAGCACGCCTCGATGCACTCCTGCATCATCGGCATCGTCATGCCCGTGGTGCCCATCGGCATGGACTTCATCATGTCCGCCATCATGCTCATGGTTGATCTCCCGCTCTCGTCGGACGCCCGGTGATCGTGCCCTTGCGACGGTACGCCGCGCGTCCGGCGTGGCGCCACGGTGTCGTCGGCACGACCTCGTCGCGAAACGAGGTCGTTACTCCTAGGGTCGGTTCCGGACGGATGGCGTCCGGAACGGGGGAGCCATGAGAGGCGACCGGAACCCGACAGCCCGCGCGCTGACGGCGCTGGAGCTCATCCAGGCCAGCCCCGGGATCACGGCCGACCGGATCGCCGACGCTCTCGGCGTCTCGGAGCGGGCAGCCCGGCGCTACGTCGGCACCCTGCGCGAGGCGGACATCCCGATCGTGTCGGAGCGCGGCCCCTACGGGGGGTACCGGGTGGGACGCGGGCTGCGACCGCCGCCGCTCATGCTCACCGCGCCCGAGGCGTTGGCGCTGGTCATGGCCGTGCTGGACGGGCACCACGACCTCGACGACCCGACCGAACCGGTCGGCACCGCGATCGGCAAGATCCTGCGGGCGCTGCCCGAGGCGGTGGCGGCACCCGTGCGGGCCGTCCGGGACGTCGCCGCCCCGGCTCCGGACCGGGCCGCCGCGCGGCCGGACCCCGGCACGGCGACGGCGCTCGTGCAGGCCTGCGCAGCCCGCCGGCGCGTGCGGGTGGCGTACCGGTCGGAGGGCGGCAACGCGTGGGACACCGAGGTGGACCCGTGGGCGGTCGTCGTCCGGCACGGCCGCTGGTACCTGCTCTGCTGGTCGGTCGCGTCCGACGCCCGTCGCGCGTACCGCGTGGACCGGGTGGAGCGGGTGGACCTGCTCGACCAGACGTTCACGCCGCCCGCGGACCTCGACCCGGTCGCCGAGCTCGACGCGCACCTGGCGGCCGGCTGGGAGTTCGAGGTCGACGTCGTCCTGCAGGCGCCGGCGCACCGCGTGCAGCACTGGCTCCCGCGAGGTCTCGGTCGGCTGGAGCCGATCGACGGCTCGTCGTGCCGGCTGGTGGGGACGACGAGCAACCCCTACTGGTATGCCGAGCGGCTCGCGCCGGTGCCCGTGGACTACCGCGTGGTCGGCGGTCCCGAGCTGCTGGCGACCGTCCGCGCGCTGGGTCGCCGGATGCTGGCGGCCACGGAGTCGGCCACGGTGGAGCCCGTCACCACTCCCGGATCCACGTGAGGGGAGCCCCGGACACGGGGCGCCAGTCGAGCGGCGGGTCCTCACCCACGCGCCCGTCGACCACCTCGCGGAGCAGGTCCGCGTGGCCCGTGTGCCGGCCGTACTCCTCGATGAGGTCGAAGAGCAGCCGCCGCAGGGTCGCGTGGTTGCCGTCGTCGTCGCCGTCGTGCCCGAGCTGGTCCAGGCCGCCGTTCTCCAGCGCCCCGGCCAACCGGTCCCGCGACCGCTCGACGGCGCCGTCCCACGCGGCGTAGAGCTGCTCGGGCGTGTCGTCGCCCGCGGACAGCAGCTCCGTGTCGTTCTCGCCCCAGGTCTGCGGCTGCCACATCTCGCCGGGGTGCTGGCCGGCGAGCTTCCAGCGGAACGTGGTGTCCTCCACCGCGGCGAGGTGCTTGAGCAGCCCGCCGAGGGTCAGGGCGGAGACGCCGATGTGCTGGGCGAGGCCGGCGGAGTCGAGCCCGTCGGCCTTCCAGCGGAACGTCGTGCGGAGCCGGTCGAGGGCGCCGACGAGGTGGTCGAGCTCGGTGCCGGCGAGCGGCGGGAACCACGGTGCGGTCTTCGTCATGCGCCGACCGTAGGACGGGTTCCGGACGATCTACGTCCGGATCGTCAGGCCGTTCCCGTCGGGTTGTCGTCAACGGCGAGGTACGTGCCGTGCCCCTCGATCACCAGGCCGTCCGCGAAGACGAGCACCTCGTCGACGAGGTTGCCGCGCTGGTTGCGGTAGCTGATCACCAGCGCGCTCACCCCGGCGAACACGCGCTCGACGGTGAACTGGAGGTCCGGGATCCGTCGTAGCCCCTCAGTCCAGTAGGCGCGCAGCGCCTCCTTGCCGCGCACCACCCCGCCGGACCCGGGGACGATCTGCGCGGCGACCGGCGAGGTGAACACGACGTCGTCGTGGAAGTGGGCCATCAGCGCGTCGAGGTCGTGCGCGTTCCACGCGCTGACCCATGCCGCGCTGAACGTCGCGGGGTCAGGAACGGTCATGACACCCGACGGTACGGCTCGCGGGGTCTCACCCGCCCCCGGCGTGCGGGTGCCGCTGGGACGGCCTAGCGTCGATCGACGTGCTGGAACATCTGCCCGGGACGCGCCCCGAGACGTCGGACGACGACCGTCCGACGGTGCTCGACGGCCGCTACCGCCTGGACCGGGTGCTCGGTCAGGGCGGCATGGCGACGGTGCACCAGGCGCGCGACCTGGTGCTCGAGCGCGACGTGGCCGTCAAGGTGTTCCCCGCGGCCCACGAGGACGGCGACGACCTGCTGCGCAACCGCGCGGAGATCCGCGTGCTGGCGACCCTGGGCCATCCCGGTCTGGTCGTGCTGCACGACGCCGGGACGGTGCACGGCGAGGACGGTTCGCAGCAGGTCTACCTCGTCATGGAGCTCGTCGCCGGACCCACCCTCGCGGAGCGGTTGCGGCGTGGCACCCTCGGGGCCGAGCAGGTGGCCGTCGTCGGGAAGGACCTGGCCGAGGCGCTCGCGGTCGTCCACGCACGGGAGATCGTGCATCGCGACATCAAGCCGGCGAACGTGCTGCTGACGGCGCCGGACGCGCTCGACGACGACAGCCCCGGCGGGCACGCGATCAAGCTGGCCGACTTCGGCATCGCCCGGCTGGCTGGCGCCACCCGGCTGACCCTGACGGGCATGACGCTCGGCACCATGAGCTACCTGAGCCCGGAGCAGGCGGCCGGAGGCGCCCTCGGTCCGGCGAGCGACATCTACTCGCTCGGCCTCGTCCTCCTCGAGTGCGCGACCGGCCGGCCCGCTTTCACCGGCACGCCCGCCGAGGTCGCCACGGTCCGGCTCACCTCTGTGCCCCGCATCCCCAAGGACCTGCGTCCGGATCTTCGTGACGTGCTCGCGCGGATGACGCGCCTGTCGCCCGACGAGCGGCCGACCGCCGAGGAGGTCGCGGTCGCCCTCGCCCCGATCGCTGCGGTGCCGTCGTCCGAGACGCTCGTGCTGCCCGCGATCGACGACGGGCTCCCGGCGCCCTCCCGTCGGCAGGCGCGCCCCCGCTCCGCTCGATGGGGGATCGTCGCCGGTGCGGTGGTGCTGCTGACGGGCGGCGCCCTGCTCGTCGGGCAGGTGGCGGGCGGACCGGGTCCGACGGCACCCCCGTCCTACCCGACTGTCCCGGGCACCGTCGGCGACTCGCTCACCCGGCTGCAAGAGAGCGTCGAGCCATGAGGCGCGCGCTCGCTCTCGTGCTGGGCGCGGGCCTGCTCGTCGCGGGGTGCGGCAACAGCCCGGACCTGGCCCCCGATCGCGCGCACACCCTGCAGGGCACGGTGCTCGCCGTCAGCCAGGCCTCGGCCGAGGCGCGCTGGGACGACGCGCTCGGCCTGGTCACCGAGGCGCGCACGGAGCTCGACGCCGGCGTCGACGCCGGCGAGGTGTCGACCGCGCGCTACCGCGAGGTCGACGCCGCGCTCGACCAGGTCGAGGCGCAGATCACGGCCGAGCGGGACCGCGTCGCGGCCGAGCAGGCCGCCGCCGCGCAGGCCGCCGCGGACCAGGCGGCCGCTGAGCAGGCGGCGGCGGAGCAGGCGGCGGCGGAGCAGGCGGCGACGGAGCAGGCTGCTCCTGCCCCCGCTCCGAAGCCCGAGCCCCCCGCGAAGGGCAAGGACGAGAACTCGGGCAAGGGCAAGGGCGGCGACAAGTAGGCGCGGTGCACGCCCAGGGTGCCGGGCTCGTGGCTCAGGGGCAGGATCCGGGCGATCACCGATGCGGTCGATCCGGGCTCCGGCGCATCCTGGGGGTGTCCGGTCGACGACGGCCGGCGCGAGAGGAGCACGACGATGGGCACCATCCACGACAGCATGGCTCGCCAGGGCCTGGTCCGGCCGGCCGACGGCCGAGTGCTGGGCGGCGTCTGCGCCGGGCTGGGCCGACGGTTCGGCATCGACCCCTGGCCCGCACGACTCTTGTTCGTGCTGGTCCTGTTCGTCATACCGGGCAGCCAGCTCCTGATCTACCCGGTCCTCTGGATCCTCATGCCGACCGAGCGCTGGGTCCCTGCGGCGCCCGGGTCGCCGGCGGGTTCCGCCGGGTGACGTCGAGCGTCCTGGTCCACGTCCCGCACGGCTCGCGCACGATCCCCGCCGACGTCCGGTCGGGGATCGTGCTGTCGGACGCCGACCTCGAGCGCGAGCTCGACCTCATGACCGACTCCCTCACCGAGGAGCTCGCGCGGGCGGTGTCGGCCAATGTCCTGGCCGCCCCCGTCTCGCGACTGGTGGTCGACGTCGAGCGGTTCCCCGACGACCGCGAGTCGATGAACGCCGTGGGGATGGGCGCCGTCTACACCCGGACCCACGACGGCCGAGTCCTGCGGGACACCGCCGACCCGACGCTGCTCGACCGCTGGTTCCACCCGCACGCCGCCGCCGTGACGGCGCAGGTGGACGCGATGCTCGCCGAGCACGGTCGCGCCGTCCTGCTCGACCTCCACTCGTACCCGACGACCCGGCTGCCGTACGAGCTCGCGGCCGCCGCCGCTGCGCGCCCGCAGGTCTGCCTCGGCACTGACCCGTTCCACACGCCGCCGTGGCTCGTCGCCGCCGGCCGCGAGGCCTTCGAGGGCTGGGACGTCGCGCTCGACTCGCCGTTCGCCGGGACGTACGTGCCGCTGACGCACTACGGCACGGACGCCCGCGTGGCCTCGCTGATGGTCGAGCTCCGGCGGGACGCGTACCTCGACGAGGCGACCGTACGGGCCACGGCCGGCTTCGACGAGGTCGTGACCCGGCTCGCGCTCCTCGTCGACGCGCTCGCTCGTGGGACGTGACTAGACCGTCGACCACAGGTGACGCGGTCGGCGCTGCGACGGGACCAGGGGGCCCGGCTGGCCGGGCACGGCCTTCTCCAGCTCGTCCACCAGGGCCCGCCAGCACCGCTCGGCCTGGCGCATCTGCGCCGCCACGGTCTCGGGGGCCACGTGCCCGACGATCCCCGCCCCGCCCGCGCCGTCGAGTGCGTCGAGGGCGTGCTCGACGCTCTGGCGGGCGGCCCGGTAGTTCGCCCTGTCACGGGCGTCGGGCGGGGTCAGCACCTCGAGCGCGGCGGCGGCGTCGTCGACCAGTGACCTCACCAGCGCGACGGCGTGGGGCCGGTCGCTCATCGACATCCGGGCGGAGGAGTCGGCCACGGCGCTGACCAGCGTGGACTGCGCCAGGCGCTCGATCGTGCGGCGGAGCGCGTCGGGGTCCAGCTGCATGGCCAGCAGGAGCACGACGGTCCGGCCGAGCAGCGTCTCGGAGCGGGCGCGCGCGACCTTGCGTCGCTCGGCAGCCACGCGGGCCTCGTTCTCGGCGCGCAGCACCTCGGCGTGCGCCTCACGCTCCCGCCGCTCGGCCGCCTGGCGGGCAGCGTTCGCGCGCCGGGCCACCAGCTCCGTGGCCACCCTGACGTGCTGCTCGCTCTCGGTCTGCCCGCGGTGCACGAGCTCGACCGCGCACTGGTTCACGGGAGCGGCGTAGCCCGTGTCGGTGTAGCCGAAGAGGGCGATCCGGTGCTCCTCGGCCCAGAGCACCGCCGTCTTGGTGTAGCCGGAGCGCGAGTAGAAGACCGCGACCGAGGAGCCGGCCGCCGCCCGCAGGTCCTCCAGGCCGTCACGGCCGACGGGGCTGCGCCGGTGCTCGACCCGGCCCGCGAAGTCCGCCCCGATGAGGTCGAGCTCGGTCGGTGTGCCGCTCGGTGTGACGCGGACGTCGGTGCGCGCGAGGACGGTGCGGGCGTGCCTCTCGGCGAAGCGCTCCGCATCCCGCCACTGCGGGTCCTTGCCCGCTGCGCCCATGTCCACCTCCTCGGCTGCCGCGACCTCGCCGAGGTCCGGACCTGGGCCCGGCCCGGACGGTCAGGCGCCGACCTCGACGGTATTCACCGTGCGCACGGGCGGACGCGGCCGTCCGGGTGATGGGCCGACACAAACCCGCGATCCACCCACACCGCCGGACGAATCGACCGGGTGATTTCGCGGCCGCCCGGCCCCCGAGGTGGTCGCCGGACGCGCCCGTTCACCCGTTCGCCGACCATCCCGTCCAGTCCCGCACCAGCGCCCGGATCACCGGGCCGTGCGGAGGCAGCTCCCGGTAGGGCGGGTACCGCTCCTGCAGCGCCGCCAGCTCGCCGGCCGTCGGAGGGCCGTCGACCACCTCGGCGGTGGCGTCGGCGCGCACCCACCAGAGCTCGGACCAGTCCGGCGACCAGTGGTCGACGAGGAGGGAGACCGACGGGTTCTCCCGGATGTTGCGCAGCCGACGCAGGTCGGTGCTGCGCTTGGGCTTGTGGTCGACGGTCACGACGATCACGTCGCCGACGACCGCGAACGTCACGGGCACCAGGTGCGGGCGGTGGTCCGCGCCGGTCGTCGCCAGCACCGCGCGCTCCGCCGCGACGAAACGTCGTCGGCACTCGTCTGCCCTCACGGCAGCCATTCTGGGAGGCTGGCGCCATGACGGCACGGTGGCCGGCGTTCTCCCCGGCGCTCGAGCGCGCGGCGCACCACGCGCGGGAGTGGCTGACATCCCTGCCGGAGCGCCCCGTCCGGCCCCGCGTCGACGCCGACGACCTGGCCGCGGTGCTCGGCGGGCCCCTGCCCGACGGCCCGACCGCCCCGGAGGTCGTGGTCGACGAGCTGGCGGCGGGCGTCGAGCCGGGCCTGATGGGCATGCCGTCGGGCCGGTTCTTCGGCTGGGTCATCGGCGGCACGCACCCCGCGGCCCTGGCCGCCGACTGGCTGGTGAGCGCGTGGGACCAGAACACGGCGCTGCGGTACTCGACGCCGGGGGTGGTGGCGGTGGAGGAGGCCGCCGGCGCGTGGGCGCTCGACCTGTTGGGGCTACCGGCCGGCGCCGACGTCGGGTTCGTCACGAGCGCCACGATGGCGAACTTCACCGGGCTGGCCGCGGCCCGCCAGCAGGTGCTCACGGACGTCGGGTGGGACCTCGACCGAGACGGCCTGGCCGGTGCGCCACGGGTCCGCGTGCTCGTCGGGGCGGAGCGCCACGAGACGGTCGACCTCGCGCTGCGCTACCTGGGACTCGGCGCGCCGACCGCGGTGCCGGCCGACCGGCAGGGGCGGCTCGTCGTCGGCGAGCTCGAACGAGCCCTGGGCGACGGCCCGACGATCGTGTGCCTGCAGGCGGGCAACCTGCACTCGGGCGCGTCCGACCCGATGGCCGAGGCCATCGACGTGGCGCACGCCCACGGCGCCTGGGTGCACGTGGACGGCGCGTTTGGGCTGTGGGCGGCGGCGTCCCCGCGGCTGCGCGGTTTGCTCACCGGCTACGAGCGGGCCGACTCGTGGGGTACCGACGCGCACAAGACGCTCAACGTGCCGTACGACTGCGGCCTCGCGATCGTCGCTCGCCCGGAGCCGCTGCGGCGGGCGTTCGGCGTGCACGCCGACTACTTCGCGACCTTCCAGGGGTCGGGGGACCCGATGGAGAAGGTGCCCGAGCTCTCGCGGCGAGCGCGCGGGGTGCCGGTGTGGGCGGTGCTGCGCTCGCTGGGTCGCTCCGGGGTCGCGGACCTGGTCGACGGCCTCGTCGCGCGGGCCCGGCAGATCGCCGACGGCATCGCCGCGATCGAGGGCGCGCAGATCCTCAACGACGTCGTCTTCACGCAGGTCAGCGTCGCGTTCGGCAGCGACGAGCGGACCCGGGAGGTCACCGCGCGCGTGCTGGCCGACGGGGTGACGTGGATGTCCGGCTCCCGCTGGCGGGGCCGCGACGTGCTGCGCGTCTCGGTGAGCAACTGGTCGACCGACGACGAGGACGTGGCCCGCTCGGTCGACGCGGTCCGCCGCGCGGCGATCTGACTCAGTCCCGCGACAGGACCACGCGCCACGGTCGGACGGTCACCGCGAGCACGCCGTCGACCACGGACCGGTCGTCCTGCGTGGCCAGCCGCACGGCCTCCTCGAGGGACTCGACGTCGAGGATCGTCATCCCGCTGCCCTCCGTGTCCTCGAACGGACCCGCGGCGACGAGCTCGCCGGCCGCGTGCCGCCGCTGCAGGAACGCGTAGTGCTGGGCGATGCCCCGCTGGTCCCCGACCGACCGGCCGTCGGGGACCGCCGGGCCGCGCACGTGCAGCAGGACGAACCGCGCCACTGCGACCTCTCAGCGCTCGTCGGGATCCACGGGACGCGCCGCCGGGGGACCCACGGGCGGGTCGAACGGGTTGCCGGGCCCCGCCGCGAGGGGCCGGACGGTCGCCGGGGTGCGCCACTTGCGGGACCAGCGAACCACGGCCACGACGCCCGCGGCGATCGCTCCGCCGAAGGCGAGCCACGGGATCAGGACGCCGACCACGATGACGATGCCCGAGACCAGCTCGACCAGCGACCCCCAGCCGGTGGCCAGGCCCTCGAGGAACGACTGCGGGCCGGTCGGCTCCACGGGGGGCGCGGGGGGCTCGACGTAGGGCGGCAGGTCGGGGCCGACGAGCGCGACGCGGATGGTCGAGAGCTGCACCTGCTCCGTGAGGGCCGACCGCTGCGACAGGAGCGACTCGAGGCTGGTCTCCCGCTCGGTCAGGGCGTTCTCCGCCGTGACGATGTCGTCGTGAGTCGTCGCGGTGGCGAGCAGGTTCTCCATCCGGCCGACGGACAGCTGCATGGCGTGGATGCGGGCGTCGAGGTCCAGCGCGGCGGAGGTGACGTCCTTCTTGGAGAGGTCGACCGTGTCGACGTCGCCGAGGTCCCGCAGGGCGATGAGCGTCGGTGTGACGGCGGCGGCGGGGAGCCGGATGGTGAGCGCGGCGCGGCCGACCTCGGTGTCGGTCTGGGCCTGCTCGGAGCGGGCGTCGACCCGACCGCCGGCGTCCTCGGTGAGCTGCACGATGGCGTCGGCGGCGGCCTGGGGGTTCTTCACCGACATCGCGACGTCCCCGGTCTGGATCACCTTCCGGTTGGCGTCGACCGCGCTCGCGGCCGGCGCGGCCGAGGTGTCACCCCCCTCGGTGCCCTGCTCGACCGCGGTGTCGGTTCCGCCGCCTTGGTCGGCACCGACGGCTCCGCCGTCGGCCTGGCTCTCGGAGACGCCGGAGTCGGCGGCGTCCGATCCGCTGTCGCCGGCGGAGCAGGCGCTCAGTGCGGCGCTGAGTGCGATGACGCCGACGACCGCCAGGCGGGCGGTGCGGGCGCGGACGGTCGGGGCGGGGCGGCTCGTCGTCGGGTTCATGGCCGTGACCGTAGGGCCGGCGGCGTTGCTGCGGGTTGCCTGTGACTGAACTGTGACGGCGCCGCCACGCGCGGCACCGAATCGTGACCGAGCCGTCACCGCAGCGCGTTGTGCCTGCTCAGAGCATGTATGCCGTTGCGGTCCACAGGTGCACCGCGGCGAAGGCCCGCCACGGGCGCCACGGCTCGGCCAACCGGGTGACGTCGCGGTCGGTCCCGACGCCCAGCGCGCGACGCAGCACGAGGTCCCCGACGGGCATGGCGTCGCGATCCCCKAGCACGCGCAGCGCGAGGTAGTCGGCCGTCCACGGGCCGATGCCGGGCAGCGCGAGCAGCCGTGCTCGGGCGTCGGGGGTGCCCGCTGCGAGCACGAGTCCGTCGGCACACGCGTGCGCGAGCGCGTGCAGCGTGCGGGCGCGGGAGTGGGTGATGCGGACGACGGCCTGCAGCTCGACCTGGTCGACGGCCGCGAGCCTGGCCGGGGACGGGTACACCGTCAGCCCGTCCGGGCCCGGGGTCCCGTAGGCCGCAGCGAGCCGGCCGCCGAAGGTGCGCGCGGCGGCGAGCGAGACCTGCTGCCCGAGCACCGTCGTGACGGCGGCCTCGAACCCGTCGGGGTGGCCGAGGATGCGCAGGTCGGGCCGCGCTCGCACGAGCGGTCCCAGGACCTCGTCGTGCGCGAACGCGTCGCGCACCGCGTCGAGGTCGTCGGCGAGCCCGAACCACGCGTCCGCGAGCGCCCGGAGGTCGGGTCCAGCGCTGTGGGAGGACGTCAGATCGATGCGGTCCTGCGCCAGGGTCGCCGTGACGACGGCGCCTCCGACGACGCGCCGCACCGTGCTGCCGTCCACCGCCTCCACGCCGGGCACGGCGTGGGCGACCAGCGAGGCGAGCGCGGGCGCGGGGTCGAACGGTCGCCGCACGACGAGAGTTCTGGCGATGGTGTGCCCTCCGAGTCGAATCCTTCCGACCGTACCGGCAGGCGGCTTTACCAACACAAGATCGAGACATGGAAAGGATGCGCCATTCGCGTGACAGTGCTAGAACTGAAGTAGCTGATCGCGCCGGGTGACCGGGGCGACCAGCCGGTCGAAGATCTGGCCATGTTGCCGAGGGTCACGGCGAGAGCCGGACCGCCCGTCAGGGTTCAGGGAGTGCGCCAAGCCTCGTGCCGGCGAGACGCCTCTCCGTTGCGCCCCGTCCCCGAGAAACGGGGACGGGGCGCACCTACGTACGCTGGCATCGTGCTCCTGCCCTTCGCGACCACCGACGACACCGTCTCCCACGAGGTCCAGGGCTTCGTCGTCCCCACCGTCTCGATCCTCGCCGCCGTCGTCATCGCGTACCTCACGGCCACGCTCATCGCCGTGCTGGTCCGGCGCGTCGCGCGAAAGTCCGCCGTCGCGGCCGACCTGACCCGGCGCTCGCGCAAGCCGATGCGGGCGGTCCTGCTGGTGGTGGCCGTGTGGATCGCGCTGCGGCTGAGCACGGACCCGGCCGACTGGACGCGGACCGCCGAGCACGTGCTGCTCATCGCGTTCATCATCACCATGGCGTGGCTCATCGGCAGCCTCGCGTTCGTGCTGGAGGACGCGGCCCTGCAGCGGTACCGCATCGACGTCGCCGACAACCGCCACGCGCGCCGGATCCGCACCCAGGTCCAGGTGATGCGCCGCCTCACGGTGGCCGTGCTCGTGCTCTGCGCGATCGCCGCGATCCTGCTGACGTTCCCGTCGGCGCGGGCGCTCGGCGCGAGCCTGCTGGCCTCCGCCGGGCTCATCTCGATCGTGGCCGGCCTGGCGGCGCAGAGCTCGCTGGCCAACGTCTTCGCCGGGATGCAGCTGGCGTTCACCGACGCGATCCGGGTGGACGACGTGGTCGTCGTCAACCAGCAGTGGGGGCGGATCGAGGAGATCACGCTGACGTACGTCGTCGTGCACATCTGGGACGACCGCCGCCTGATCCTGCCGTCCACCTACTTCACGACGACGCCGTTCGAGAATTGGACCCGCCGCGCGGCGGACCTGCTGGGCACCGTCGAGCTCGACGTGGACTGGGAGGTGCCCGTCGAGCCGATGCGCGCCGAGCTCAACCGGCTGCTGCAGGACACCGACCTGTGGGACCGCCGGGTCGGCATCCTGCAGGTCACCGACGCGATCGGTGGGGTGGTGCGGGTGCGGGCCCTGGCCAGCGCCGTCGACGCCCCCACCCTGTTCGACCTGCGGTGCTACGTGCGCGAAGGGCTGGTCGGCTGGCTGCAGCGGGAGGCGCCGCAGGCGCTGCCCAAGACCCGGTGGGAGGGGGCGTCGCCGGCACCGGCACCGGCCACCGGGCGGCGTGCCCGACCCGAGACGGCGCCGACGCCGACGCTCCCCGTGCCCGGCGCGTGGTCGTCGGACGACACGCAGACCATCCGCACCGGCGGGCAGGACGCCCGGCTGTTCACCGGCAGCATCGAGGCCCTGGAGCGGTCGCGGAACTTCTCCGGACCGGGCCAGGACGTCATCGACGAGCGCGAGCAGACCGCCGAGGACCACGGCGAGGGCCGGCAGCCCTGAGCCCGATCCAGCCCGTCACCACCGACGCCCTCGTCGACCACCTGGTCCGGCTCGTCGCGCAGCGGTCCGGCCGGGTTCGCGTGCTGGTCGACGGCGCGCCGCCGACGCGCCCGAGCGAGCTGGCGGACGCCCTCGTCGAGCCCCTGCGCGCGGCCGGGCGGCCTGTGGCCAGGGTGCACGCGGACGACTTCTTGCGGCCCGCCTCGGTGCGGTTCGAGCACGGCCGGGACGACGCCGACGCCTACCTGGAGGACCGGCTCGACCTGCGGGCGCTCGGCCGCGAGGTGCTCGACCCGTTCGTCGCCAGCGGCCGCTACCTGCCGACGCTCTGGGACGCGGCGACCGACCGCGCCACCCGTGCGCCGTACGCGCAGGCACCCGACGGGGCGGTCCTGCTCCTCGACGGCAGCCTGCTGCTGGGGCGGTGGCTCGACCACGAGCTCGCCGTGCACCTCACGGTGCGCCCGGCCACTCTCGATCGGCGCACGCCGGAGGCGGACCGCTGGGTGCTGCCCGCGTTCGCCCGCTACGACGACGAGATGATGCCGGCGCAGGTGGCCGATGTCGTCGTGCACGTGGACGACCCCCGGCACCCCGCTCTGCTCAAGCCGTGACCGCGGCCGTCACCCGGGCGGCCAGACGGTGCATCGCGTCGGCCAGCTCGGGCGGCCCGACCACGCGCAGCGGCACGCCGAACATGGCGAAGGTGGCGGCGACGCCGTCCCACGACCAGGCGCGCAGGACCACGCGGCTGCGGTCGTCGGCGAGCGCTTCAACCAGGGCGCCGCGGCCGGCCCAGCGGGCGACCTCGGCCGCCGCCATGTCCACCTCGGCCTCGCCCCGGCACGGCCACGGGTCGATACCGCTGAAGCGGTCGGCGACGAAGGCGGCGACGTCCGGCGCCGGCAGCTCCCGGGGAGCAAAGCGCGGGCCGGAGCCGGTCTTGGGCGTCATGCGGTCCACGCGGAACGTGCGCCAGTCGCCGCGCTCCAGGTCGTAGCCGACGAGGTACCAGCGTCCGCCCCAGGTGACCAGGTGGTGGGCCTCGGCGCGGCGCGGGAGGTCCGTGGCCCTCCCACCGGCGTAGTCGAACCGCAGGACCTCCCGCGCGCGCACGGCGGAGCCGACGACCAGCAGAACCTCCTGGTCGACCTGCGGCCGGTGGCCTGAGCGCGAGATCGCCGTGACCTGGAGTGCGTCGGCCGCCGTGCGCAGTCGCGCGGGCATCACCTGGCGCAGCGTCGCGAGGGCGCGCACGGCCGCCTCGTCGACCCCCGCGACGCCGGTCGACGCGGTCTGCAGGGCGACGACGAGCGCGACGGCCTGCTCGTCGTCGAGGAGCAGCGGCGGCATCTGTGTGCCTGCGTCGAGCCGGTAGCCGCCGTCTGGTCCCTTCGAGGCGTGGACGGGGTAGCCGAGCTCGCGCAGCCGGTCGACGTCGCGGCGCACCGTCCGGGGGCTGACGCCGAGCCGGTCCGCCAGCACGCCGCCGGGCCAGTCACGGCGCGCCTGCAGGAGGGACAGCAGCGCGAGCAGGCGGGAGGACGGCGTCGACATGTCCCCAGGATCGCATCGGGTAGCGGACAAGACCTGACCGCTACGCCGAGAAGGCTGTGCAGGTACCCACTCACGAGGGAGAACCGATGATCCAGACGCGAGGACTCACCAAGGACTTCGTGGTGAGCCGCACCGAGACCGTGCACGCCGTGCGCGGGATCGACCTCGACATCGCGCCCGGCGAGCTCGTCGCCGTGCTCGGGCCGAACGGTGCGGGCAAGACCACGACCATGCGCATGCTGACCACGCTCGTCCGCCCGACCTCCGGGACGGCGACCGTCGCCGGCGTGGACGTCGTCGCCGACCCGGCCACGGTCCGGCGGCACATCGGCTACGTCGGGCAGGGCAACGGCGCCGGGCACCAGCAGCGCGCCGCCGACGAGCTCACGATGCAGGGCCAGGTGTACGGGCTCGACCGCGCATCGGCCCGGCGGCGGACCGGCGAGCTGCTGGACGCGCTCGACCTGACCTCGCTGGCGCGGCGCAAGGTGTCGGACCTGTCCGGCGGGCAGCGGCGACGGCTCGACGTGGCGCTCGGCCTCGTGCACGCGCCCTCCCTGCTGTTCCTCGACGAGCCGTCGACCGGCCTCGACCCGCAGAACAGAGCGAACCTCTGGGACCACATCCTGCGGCTGCGCGCCGAGCACGACATGACGATCGTGCTCACCACCCACTACCTCGACGAGGCCGACACGATGGCCGAGCGCGTCGTCGTCGTCGACCACGGCCAGGTCATCGCCGACGACACCGCCGACGGGCTCAAGCGGACCCTCGCGGGCGACCGGGTGGTGCTGACCGTCGCGCTCGACGGGACCGCGGCCCGGGTGGCGTCGATCGTCGAGGCGCTGCCCGGCGCCCGCGACGTGACCGTCGACGGCGCGCGGGTCGAGGCGCGGGTCGCCGACGCGGGCGTCGCCGTCCCGTCGCTCGTGCTCGCGGCATCCGACGCGGGTGCACCGCTCCTCGAGGCCGTCGCCGTCCGACCGACGCTCGACGACGTGTTCCTGGCCCTGACGGGCCGCAGCCTGCGCGAGTCCAGCACCGCTACCGAGGAGGTCGCAGCATGAGCACCCTGACCCTCACCCCGCCGGTGAGCACCGTGACGCCGGTCCGGCGGTCGTGGCTCGCCGACGTGTGGCTCGTGATGACCCGCGAGCTGCGGCCCGTGGTCCGTGAGCCGTTCTCGGTCGTGTTCGGCCTGGTCCAGCCGCTGGTGTTCCTGGGGCTGTTCGGCCCGCTGCTGGTCGGCACGTCCGACGGGCTGAGCTCCGCCGAGGTGTGGCAGTGGTTCGTGCCGTCGGTCCTCGTGATGACCACGCTGTTCGGCACCTCGACCACCGGCGCCAACCTGCAGTTCGAGATGCAGACCGGGGCGCACGAGCGGCTGCTGGTGACGCCGCTGTCCCGCTCGGCCCAGCTGGTGGGGCGCTCGCTCAAGGAGATGGTGCCGCTGGTCGCCCAGGCGGTCATCGTCGTCGTCGTGATGCTGCCCTTCGGCTTCCGCGCCGACCCCGCGGGCGCTGTGGTCGGGCTCGCGATGCTGGCGGTGCTCGGTGTCGGGCTCGGCTCGTTGAGCTACGCGCTGGCGATCGCCGTGCGCAAGCAGGAGTGGATGTTCTGGGCCGTGCAGCAGACCGTGCTGTTCCCGCTGCTCATCCTGTCCGGGATGCTCCTGCCGCTGGAGACCGGTCCGCAGTGGATGAAGGTCGCCTCCGCGTTCGACCCGCTGCGGTGGGTGGTCGAGGCCGAGCGGGCGCTGTTCGCCGGCGACCTGACCAGCAGCGCCGTCGCGGCCGGGTGGCTCGCCGCGGTGCTCACGGCCGCGGTCGGGCTGGCGGTCGGGGTCCGCACGCTGCTGCGCAGCACCGACTGATCTCGCACCTCACATCGCCCGTCCGTCGCGCGTCTTCCCTCAGGAGACGCGCGACGGGCGGGCGTTGTCAGTGGGTGGGGGAATGATGTCGACCATGACGATCCAGGGGGATGTGGGAACGAGCACAGCGTCAGGTCTGGATACTCTCGACGAGGTGCGCGTGGTGCACACCGTCGTGCCCTCGCCGCTCGGTCCGATCACGCTCGTCGCCCACGATGGTGGGCTCAGCGCGCTCCTGCTGCCGAGCTCGAAGTACGAGGCCGCGCAGGGTCCGTTCGGCGAACGGGCGGACGACGAGTTCGACCACGTCCGCGAGCAGCTCGACGAGTACTTCGCCGGCACGCGCACCGAGTTCGACCTCCCGCTGCACTTCGTCGGCACCACGTTCCAGTGCCGGGTGTGGGAGGGGCTGTTGCGCATCCCGTACGGGCAGACGCGGTCCTACGGCGACCTCGCCGCGGAGATCGGGCTGGACCCGCGCACGTCGTCCCGCGCCGTCGGGGCGGCGAACGGCCGCAACCGGATCGCGATCGTCGTGCCGTGCCACCGGGTCATCGGCGCCGACGGGTCCCTCACCGGCTTCGCGGCCGGCCTGGACGCCAAGCGGTTCCTGCTCGGGCTCGAGGCCAAGGGGCGGCCGCGGGAGCACCTGCTCTTCTGACGGGTGCCTGTCCGGACCGTGGGTCCGGTGGCAGCATGGGGCCATGGCGCTCGTCCGGTACGTGGCGGCCGCCGCCGAGGCCGCCGGCACCGCCGCCGAGCAGGTTCCCGCCTCGACGGTCGGTGAGCTGCGCGCACAGGTCCTGATCCGGCACGGCGGCGAGCTCGCCCAGCTCATCGGTGGGTGCTCGTTCGTGGTCGACGGCGTGCGCTCCGACGACGCGAGCCCGCTCGGCCCGAGCGACGTCGTCGACGTCCTGCCGGGTGGCTGACACGGGTCCCCAGATGCGCCGCGTCCGCTGTGCTGCGAGCGTGTGCGCATGAGGGTCGTCGTGGTCGGTGCCAGCGGCAACGTCGGCACGGCATTGTTGCGGCGGTTCGTGGACGACGGGACGGTGACCTCGGTGGTCGCCGTCGCGCGACGGATCCCGCGCTGGCCCCCTCCGACCCCCTACGGCGTCGCGTCCTGGGTCGAGTGCGACGTCGCGGCGCCGGCCGCCGTCGACGATCTCGAGCCCGCGTTCCTCGGTGCCGACGCCGTCGTCCACCTCGCCTGGGCCATCCAGCCGAGCCACAACCGTCGGCGGCTCCACGACGTCAACGTGTCCGGGACGCGGAACGTGGTCGAGGCGGCTCGTCGGGCGGGGGTCCCGCACGTCGTCGTGGCGTCCAGCGTCGGCGCCTACTCGCCCGCCCCCGACGACGTCCCGCGCGGGGAGGGCTGGGCCACCGACGGCGTGCGGTCGTCGTCGTACTCCGTGGACAAGGCCGCCGTCGAGCGCGTGCTCGACGAGGCCGAGGAGCGCTACCCGGACCTCGCGATCGCCCGGCTGCGCCCCGCGCTCGTGTTCCAGCGGGCCGCTGGGCACGAGATCTCGCGGTACTTCCTGGGTCCCTGGGCGCCGAAGCGCGCCATCGCCGGCCGGCTCCCTGTGCTCCCGTGGCCCACGGGGCTGCGGCTGCAGGCGGTCCACGCCGACGACGCCGCGCAGGCCTACCGCGAGGCAGTGGTCCGCCGCGTGCGGGGTGCGTTCAACATCGCCGCGCCTGACGTCCTGCGCGGTCCCGAGGTGGCCGACGTCGTGGCGCGCGGGCGGCTGCGCGACGTCGCGGTCTCCGAGGCGAGGGGGGTGCTTGCCGCGGCGTGGCACGCCCGGGCGGTGCCGGTCGGGCCGGGCTGGCTCGACATGGCGCTGGCCGCGCCGGTGCTCGACACCTCTCGTGCCGAGCGCGAGCTCGACTGGCGGCCGCAGTGGTCGGCCGTCGATGCCGTGCGGGACCTGGTGGCCGGCATCGCTGCCGGCGCAGGGACGGTGAGCCCGCCGCTGCGGCCGCGGCGGCGCTGAGACCTGCTCGTCCCCACTCTCGTGGTTCCACCGTTGCCCGCAGGGCCGCGCCTGTTGGTGGCTACGTGCGCGGAAGCTGCAGCTCGCTCGCACCCCGGTGAAGGTGGTGCCATCCATCACCGAGACGCGTCGCTGGAGCCGCCGACCCGGGCACAGCTGGGCTCCGTGAGCGTTGATGAGTGCGTCTTCTGTCGGGTTGTGGCCGACACTCTCTTCAGCAGAGCCGCGAAATGCCATGGGCATCGGAGGTTGTCGGCTCTTGTATTCTCCGCATGCGTCCGTTGTCTTGTGGATGAACGCCAAGAATTTGGCGGCTGTGGACGGCTCGGTGGCGCTGTGACCTGCGACGATGTGGTTTCGACCCTCGTCTCACGATGCGAATGAATGCACCGGTGAATGTCAGTGGTGCCTGGAACACTTCTTTGTGGGCGGATCGTCGGGCTCGATTCTCGGGTCCGTCCCGGTGGCGCGAAGGAGGTGGCTGACGGTGTCGATCGACGAGGACCGTGGCGTTGCCGGCTCTGCGTCAGGCTTGCCGGCCGACTCGAGAGGGTCGGCCGACTCGAGAGGGTCGACCGGGTCGGCCGGGTCGGCCGGGTCGGCCGGGTCGACCGGGTCGGCCGGGTCGGTCGGCGGGTCACCGGAGACGGGCGTGGGCTCGCCTGCGGCGGTCGCGTTGGCGGCGTTGAGGTCGGCGGTCGATGCGTTGGCGGTCGCGTCGGATCCGTCGACCTCGGCGGGGCGGCTGGAGGGTGTGGCTGCGGTCGAGGTGGTGCGGGAGGCCCTGGGGTTGGCGGGGCGGTTGTCCGCGATCGCGGCGCGGGTGGTTCCTGTGGTGGAGGCCGATGGGTGGTGGGCGCTGGAGGGTGCGCGGTCGATCACGTCGTGGGTCGCGGCGCAGGGTCGCCTCCCTCACGGGCAAGCGAAGCGTCTGGTAACGCTCGGGCGGGCGTTCCGGGACGACCTGCCCACCACCACGGTCGAGGCGGTCGCCGGGAGAGTGCCGCTGGAGGCCGCCCACGCGATCGCCGGCGCGGCGAACACCGAGGACCGCCGTGCGGCGCTGGCCGCCCCGGCCGAGGAGTGCGGGGAGCAGTTTCTGCTGGAGTTCGCCCGGGTGTTGCCGGTCTCCCAGTTCCAGCTGCTGGCCCGCCGCTGGGCCGCGCACGCGGACCCGGCCGCCGACGACCGCGGGTACAGGGATGCGTCGGACCGGGAGTTCCTGACCTTGGCCCAGACGATGGACGGGTGCCACCTGCGCGGGTTCCTGACGAGCGAGCACGGCCACGCGTTGCAGGCGGCCCTGTCCGCGGTGATGTCGACGAGCGCGGACAGTGCGGGTGAGCCGGCGGCGCGGCGCCGCGCGGGGGCATTGGTGAACCTGACCCGCTTGGTCCTGGACCGGGACCTGACCGGCGCGACCGGGACCCACCGCCCCCACATCACCGCCGTGGTCGACCTCGAGACCTTGCACCGGGCGCTGGACCGGGCACCCGGCGGCCGTTCGTCCGGCGGCCGCGCGTCCGGCGGCGGTTCGGCCAGGGCGTCCGGCGGCGGGTCGACCGGGGCGTCCGGCGGCGGGTCGGCCACCACGGGCGAGCCGCAGAACATAACCACGGGTGTCCTCGCGTCGCCGAACGGGCCGCCACCAGTCGGCGATGTCGCGTCGCCGCGCCCGCCACTGCGGGCCGGGGACGTCGAGCGGTTCGCGGTCGGGGAGCTGGTCGGCACCGGTCCCATCCCGGACAGCGTGCTCGCACGGCTCGCGTGCGACTCGGCGATCACTCGGGTCGTGTTCGGACCCCAGTCCCAGGTGCTGAACGTGGGACGCGCCGAACGCACCTACACGGGTGCCAGACGCCGGGCGATCATCGCCCGCGACCAGCACTGCCAATACCCCGGCTGCGATGCGCCACCGGCGATGTCGGAGGTCCACCACACCGAGCACTGGCACCGCGACGGTGGCTCCACCGACGTGCGCACCGGCGCCCTGCTGTGCTGGCACCACCACGAGGTCGTCCACGACCGAGGCATCGAGATCACCCGCGACCACTCAGGCCGATGGCGATTCACCGACCGACACGGACAACCACTCCGCACCTGAGGGCACCGCGACCGAGCGCTCAGCCCGACGTCGCACCCGAACGGTGTCGCGCCCGATCCGCGGCCCGTCTGCATCGCGCGGTACTCGACGTCTCGCTGCGTCCTCGCGTGCTCGCGGATGCCTCCTTGAGGGAGAGGGCACGTGGGCCCGCGGTCTTGGCCGGCCTCGGAGGCTGCGTCGGAGATCCGACACGGCGCCTGACGTGCAGGTCGATCGCCGACGACCGGGCGGCCCGTTCCGCTGTCCCGACGCGGCGCGGTCGGGCATCCTCGACCCATGGCAGACGACATCCCCGCCGAGCGGCACGTGTACGGCCGCGTCGACGCCCCGGTCACCGTGGTCGAGTTCGGTGACCTCGAGTGCCCGTACTGCCGGGCAGCCGCGCCCGCGCTGCGCGAGCTGGTGGACACCTCCGACGGGCAGGTGCGGCTGGTCTGGCGGCACTTCCCGCTGTTCGAGGTGCACCCGTACGCGCTCTCGGCTGCCCTGGCCGCCGAGGCAGCAGGTACCCACGGCAAGTTCTGGGAGATGCACGACGAGCTGATGAGCCACCAGGACCGCCTCTCCGAGCAGGATCTGCGCGCTGCCGCACGCGCGCTCGGGATCGACCCCGCCGAGGTGGCCGGCGAGGGTGCGCAGGCCTACGCACCGGCCATCTCGGCGGACTACGCCGCCGGCATCGAGCTCGGGGTGCGGGGGACGCCGACGGTGTTCGTCGGCGGCGCGCGCTACCACGGGAAGGTCACGCTCGACCGGCTGCGCGATGCGGTCGAGGCGGCGCGATGAGGACGGCGCTGGTCACGGGTGCCGGGCGGGGGATCGGCCGGGGGATCGCGCTGGGTCTGGCGCGCGCCGGGTACCGCGTCGCGCTCGTCGGCCGGACCCGGGCGCACCTGGACGCCGTCGCCGAGGAGGTCGACGCCGACGCGGCGGTCGTGGCCGCGGCGGACCTCGTCGACCGGACGGCCGTGCTCGACGCGGTCGCGCGGGTCGAGGAAGCGCTCGGCGGCATCGGGCTTCTGGTCAACAACGCGGGCGTGATCGAGCGCGCGGAGGTGTCGTTCGTCGACGACGACGTCGAGGACTCCTGGCGCGTCATCGAGGCCAACGTCCGCGGTCCGCTGCTCGTCACGCACGCGGTGCTGCCCGGCATGCTCGCGCGCGGCGACGGGCGGGTGCTCAACCTCAACTCCGGCGCGGGCCACCGGGCGATGACCAGCTACACCGGCTACGCCATCAGCAAGGGCGCGCTGGCGCGCTTCACCACGCAGCTGGACGCGCAGTACCGGGACCGGGGGATCCGCGTGCTCGATCTCGCGCCCGGGCACGTCGAGACGGCGATGACCACGTCGATGCCGCTGCACGAGGGGCGGACGGAGTGGACGCCGGTCGAGGCCGTCGCCGAGCTGGTCCGGGCGTTCGGGGACGGGGAGCTCGACGGGCTGTCGGGGCGGTTCGTGCGCGCCGGCACGGACACCGTCGAGTCGCTGCGCGCGGCGACCCCGGCGATCCTGGCGACGGACGCCCGCACGCTTCGGCTGCCCCCGTACGGCGACGGCGACCCCGTGTCGTGATAGAGCCGATCCGTCACCAGCTCGTCGTCGCCCCCACACCGGTGGAGGCGTTCGACGCGTGGGTCGACGGGATCGGGCAGTGGTGGCACCCCGACTACACGCCGGACCCGGCCGGGTTCCGCGGCGCCGGCATCGAGCCCCGGGTCGGTGGGCGCGTCTACCTGGTCGACGCGACCCTCGGCGACGTCGTGTGGGGGCGGGTGCTCGCGATCGCCCGCGGCGCGCTCGTCGTGCACACCTCGACGCTCGGCCAGACCTCCGAGCACCCGAGCCGGATCACCGTGCAGTTCGTGCCGCTGGACGAGGGCGGCACGCGCGTCGAGCTCGAGCACGGCGGCTGGGACGAGGGCAACGCGAGCTTCCGCGACAAGTTCACCGACTGGCCGCTGATCCTCGACCGCTACGCCGCGTTCGTCTCCCGGACCGGGCCGTGAGCGGCTCGGCCGCGGGCGCCGCGCCGGACCCCGGGGTGACCGCTGCCGTCACACCCGACCCCGTCGAGACTCTCCCGGAGCCCACGACCACCACGAGCACCGCTCCGTCGACCCCCGCGCCCGTGGACACCGTCGCGCCGACGGAGTCCAGCTCGGTGGCGCCGGTCCCGACCCCGACCCCGACCGACGAGACCACCACGGCCGTTCCCTCGCCCGAGCCGACCGTCACGGAGACCGTGGTCGTCGAGGTGCCCTTCAGCCACGACCCGGCCGTGGCGAGCTCGACCATCCCGCTCGGGGCGATCATCACGGCGCTCGTCATCCTCGTCGCGGCCGCCGCGGCGCTGGTGCTCGCTGTGCGGCGCAACCGCGACGGGCGTCCGCCGGTGCCGGCGACGGCGGCGGTTCCGGCCGCCACCACGTCGACCGTTGACGTGCTCGACGCGACGAGCCCGGTCGCCCTGCCGTCGGACGCGGTGTCGGACACGGTCCGGTTCCTCATGGTGCTGGGCGAGGCCCTGATCGACTCGAGCGCGCCGGTGGTCCAGGTGAACCGGACGCTCGAGCGGGTCGCGGCGATCAACGGCGCCCCCGAGGTCGAGGTGGTGGCGCTGCCGACGGCGTTGCTGGTGTCGGTGCCCCACGGCGTCTCGACGCAGACCGCGGCGTCCTCCGCGGGCTGGCGGCAGCTGAGGCTGCACCAGGTGCAGGACGTCCTCGCCGTCGCCGACGAGGCCGAGGCCGGCGACGTCGGGCCGGTCGAGGGCATCGCGCGGATCCGCGCCGCGGTCACCGCGCCACCGCTGTACTCCGGGAGCGCCCGCATCCTGGGGTACGTCGCGGTCACGGCCGGGCTCGCCATGATCCTGGGCGGCAGCCTCGTCGACGTGCTCGTGGCGTCGGCGCTCGGCGCGGCGATCGCCGTGGCGCAGGTGGCCACGGGGCGCCTGCCTGCCCCCTACCAGGCCCTCGTGGTGCTGACCTGCGCGTTCGGTGTCTCCGCCGCGGTCTTCCTGCTGTCGCGCACGGGCATCGACATCGGGATGCTCGCGCCCCTCGTTGCCCCCTTGGTGACCTTCCTGCCCGGTGCCCTCCTCACCACGGCGGCGATCGACCTGGCGACGCGGCAGATGATCGCCGGCTCCGCGCGGCTGGCCGCGGGCGGCATGCAGCTTGTCCTGCTCGCGCTCGGCATCACCGGTGCAGCGGCGCTCGTCGGTGTGCCGGCCTCGGACGTCGGGTCCGCGGCCTTCCAGCCACTCGGGTGGGCTGGTCCGTGGATCGGCGTGCTCGTCTACGGCACCGGCGTGGTGTTCCACAACTGCGCCCGACGGACCGCGCTCCCGTGGATCCTGCTCGTGCTCGTCGTCGCGTACGCCGGTCAGGTGGTGGGCGGGCTGTTCTTCGGCGGCGCCTTCTCCGCCTTCTTCGGGGCGCTGCTGATGACGCCCGTCGCGATGTTCGCCGCGACCCGCCCGACCGGGCCGCCCGCGCTCGTGGGGTTCCTTCCGGGGTTCTGGCTGCTCGTGCCCGGCGCACTCGGGCTCGTCGGAGTGACCTCGATCCTCGGCGACGACGCGCAGGCGCTCAACACGGTCGTGACCGCCGGCACCACGATGGTCGCGATCTCGTTGGGGGTGCTCGCGGGCATCGCGCTGGGGTCCGGCGCGGCACGACGGGCGGGGCTGTCGGTCGGTCGGTTCTGACGGCTCGGCGGGCCGCGACGTGGTCGACGCATCCGCGTCGGCGTCGCCAAGGAGGCCAGAGCGAGTTCCTGCGCCACCCTCGTGGGTGCTGGCATTTCGCCTCCCTCGCCGCAATGATCCTGTTCACGGGGATTTCTCGTGCCGATCCAGGGAAGGGTCGCGTGACGCGACGGGCAGCTCTTCGACCGCTCGTGAGTCAGCGCCACATCAAGAGAGGGATCCGAACGTGACAGAGCAGCGCAGTGGATTTGCCGTCGGCCTGACCGTGTTCGCCGCGACGATGATGATCCTCATCGGCGTCCTGCACGCCGTGCAGGGAGTGGTGGCGGTCGCCAACGACACGTTCTACGTCGCCGGCCAGGAGTGGATCTTCGAGTTCGACGTCACGACGTGGGGATGGATCCACCTCGTCGCGGGTCTCGTGGTCGTGCTCGCCGGCTTCTTCGTGCTCAGCGGTGCCGTGTGGGCCCGGACCGTCGGCGTCGCCGTGGCGGTCCTCAGCATCCTGCTCAACTTCGCCTGGCTGCCGTACTACCCGTGGTGGAGCCTCGTGATCATCGCGCTCGACGTCTTCGTGATCTGGGCGCTGACGGTTCACGGTCGGGACATCGTCCGATGAGCCGCCGCGCAGTCCTCGAGGCGCCCGGGCGTCGTCGCACGTCGCGGACCGTCGCTTTTGCCGTCGGCGCTGGTTTGCTGCTGGCCCTGTCGGGATGCACCGGCGACACGTCGGGGCCGGAGGAGACGCCCAAGTCCGACGTCGAGGTCGCGAAGGCCGACGTCGCGGCCGCGGAAGAGGCCCTGGCCACTGCGCAGGCCGCGGCGACCGACGCCGGCGCGGCGTTCTGTGACGCGAGCTCGACGTACATCACTGCCCTTGACCGCTACGGCGACGTGCTGAACCAGACGGCGGTCACCGTCGGCGACGTCCAGACGGCCGGCGACGACCTCGCCGAGCCCGCTGCGGAGACGAAGGACGCGGCGCAGAGTGCCGTCGACGCCCGGGACGCGGTCGTCCAGGCACAGGAGGACCTCGCCACGGCGCAGGCCGAGCTGGCCGCCGCCGAGGCGGCCGCCGCCGGTGAGCCCGCGCCCGAGCCCACCGAGGATTCGCCGAGCCCGGAGCCCACGGTCCCCGCCGCCAGCGTGACCCGCGTCCAGCAGGCCGAGGACGACTTCGCGTCCGCGCTCGGGAGCATCACCGCGGACACACCGTTGGTGCAGGCGTCCGAGCAGTTCAACTCGGCGGCCGTGGCCCTGGAGATGTCCTGGCTCCGCCTCTTCGCCGACGCGGGCTGCCTGTCGGACGAGCGGCAGGCGGAGGCGAGCGCCACCGTCAGCGCCTACACGGCGGCGCTCCAGCAGTCGCTGAAGGACGCCGGGTACGACCCCGGACCGGTCGACGGGGTCTACGGCCCGCAGACCGTCGCCGCGGTGCAGGCCCTGCAGAAGGCGAGCGGGCTGCCCGAGACGGGGACGATGGACAAGGCGACCAACGCCGCGCTCCAGGCGGCCCTCGAGGCGAAGGGCGCCGAGGCGGCCGCGGCATCCGCCGCGGCGACCGCGGCGCTGCAGCAGACGCTCAAGCTCGCGGGCTACTGGGACGGGCCGGTCGACGGGACGTGGTCGGACGAGCTCACGGCCGCCGTCGGGGCGGCGCAGACCGACCTGGGTGTCCCGGTGACGGGCACGGTGGACGCCGCGACGATCGCGGCGTTCCAGGCGGCGCTCGCGGGGGCCAAGGAGGGCGCCTCGGCGGAGCCGACCCCGGAGCCGACGCCGGAACCCACGGCGACCGAGGAGGGCTGATCCGGCCGCCGGAGGAGCCGCCCTGGCGGCGGCTCCTCCGGCGGGCGTGGTCGCCCTAGACCGGCGCCCGCCACGGCAGCGGCGGCAGGGGTGGCGGGGCGTCGCTGAGCGGGGAGCAGAGCGGGAGCTTCTCGCCCAGCCACCGCAGCAGGATCGAACCGAGCACGGCGGCCGTCAGCGACCCGGCGAGGATCCCGATCTTCGCGTCGTCCAGCTGCTGCGCGTCGTCGAACGCCAGGCCGGCGATGAACAGGGAGATGGTGAAGCCGATGCCGGCCAGCACGGCGCCGCCCAGCAGGTGTCCCCAGCGCACCCGGCCGGGCAGCTCGCCGAGGCCGAGCCGCAGCGCGACGGTCGAGGCGCCGGTGATGCCGATCGCGTTGCCCAGCACCAGGGCGACGGCCACGCCGATGGCCAGCCGGGAGTGCGCCGCCGACTGCAACGACTCCGCGTCCAGCACGATGCCCGCGTTGGCCAGCCCGAACAGGGGCACGACGACGAACGCGCTCCAGGGGTGCAGGATGCGCTGCAGCCGGTCGTTCGTCGGCACCGCCGCCCGGGCCGCGAGCTCCGCGAGGTGCTCGCGCTCAGCAGTGGCGTCGTCGATCAGCTTGCGGCCGTACCCGGCGACCTCCTCGATGGTCTCCTGTTCCGCGGGCCGGGCAGGCACCAGCAGGCCGACGATGACGCCCGCGAGGGTGGCGTGCACGCCGGACGCCTGGACGGCGAACCACAGCGCGATGCCGGCGAGCACGTAGGGCGCCAGCTGCCAGACGTTGAGCCAGCGCAGGACGAGGATCCCCACGACGATCGCCCCGGCGAGCGCGAGCGCGGCCATGTCGACCTCGGAGGTGTAGAAGACCGACATCACGGTGATCGCACCGATGTCGTCGACGATCGCCAGCGTGAGCAGGAACAGCCGCAGCCGGTCGGGGCACTTCGGGCCGAAGAGGGCGAGGATGCCGACGAGGAACGCCGTGTCCGTCGACATCACGACGCCCCAGCCGTGGGCCGCGTCGGTCCCGCCGTTGAAGGCCAGGTAGATGAGCACCGGGACGAGCAGGCCGCCGATCGCGCCGAGGGCCGGCACCGCGACGGTCCGTTTGTCGCGAAGGTCTCCCGTGGTGGCCTCGCGGCTGATCTCGAGGCCGACGACCGCGAAGAAGATGGCCATCGCGGCGTCGTTGACCCAGTCGTGCAGGTCGAGCTCGACACCCCAGGTGCCGATGTGGAAGCCGGCCATGGTCGACCACATCGACTCGTAGGCGTCCGCCCACGGGGAGTTGGCCCAGACGAGCGCGACGACGGTGGCGGCCAGCAGATAGACGGCGCTGCCGGCCTCGTTGGTGAGGAAGTCCCGCACCGACGGCTGGAGGCCGGGCAGCGAGACCCGCAGGGCGGGGCCCGGGGAGGTCGAGGTCGTCGACATGCGGATCAACGTCGCAGGTGATCGCCCGCGACGCAACGGTCGTTCGCCGTCGGCGTCAGAGGTGCTTCTCCGGGTCGCCCATCAGCTCGAGGACGTGGTCGGGGACGTACGTCGACAGCTCGCGCGGCGGACGGACGTAGTTGTTCGTGGCCGGGGGCCGGTCCGGGAGCGTGACCTTCTCGTGCGGCACGTCGGTGTACGGGATCGTCGAGAGCAGGTGGCTGATCATGTTGAGCCGCGCGTGCTTCTTGATGTCCGACTCCACGATGAACCACGGGCTGGCCGGCACGTCGGTGTGCACGAGCATCTCGTCCTTGGCCTTGGAGTACTCCTCCCACCGGCTCAGCGACGCGGTGTCCATCGGGCTGAGCTTCCACTGGCGTACCGGGTCGTTCAGGCGGGAGCGGAACCTCTTGAGCTGCTCGCTGTCGGAGACCGAGAACCAGTACTTGCGCAGGAGGATGCCGTCCTCGATGAGCATCTGCTCGAAGATCGGCGTCTGCCGCATGAACCGGCTGTACTCCTGCGGGGTGCAGAACCCCATCACGTGCTCCACGCCGGCGCGGTTGTACCAGGACCGGTCGAACAGGACGATCTCGCCGGCTTCAGGCAGGTGGGCGACGTAGCGCTGGTAGTACCACTGAGTCTTCTCGCGATCGGTCGGCGTCGGCAGCGCGGCGATGCGCACGATGCGTGGGCTCAGGTACTCCGAGATCCGCTTGATCGTGCCGCCCTTGCCGGCAGCGTCGCGGCCCTCGAAGATCACGACGACCCGGGCGCCGGTGGCCTTGGCCCAGAGCTGGACCTTGACCAGCTCGGCCTGCAGGCGAAAGAGCTCGGCCTCGTAGATGTCGTTCGGGATCTTCCCCTTGCGCTTCTTGCCCGACTTCTTCGCCATGAACGGACCGTACCGCCCGCGGTGTGGTCGCGCCGGACTTCCGCATCCGCGGACCAGATGGCCCTGGACAGCCGTACCTGCGGCACTACGATCGCGTTCGTGACCGACTACAGGATCAGCGAGGCAGCCGAGCTGCTGGGCGTGAGCGACGACACGGTCCGGCGGTGGGTCGACTCCGGTGCGCTGGAGGCCCGGACCGACGACGCCGGCCGGAGCGTGGTCGGGGGCGTCGAGCTCGCGGCGCTGGCCGTCGAGCGAGCACGGACCCCGGAGGACCCCGCCGCCGGCACCAGCTCGGCGCGCAACCGGCTGCCCGGGCTGGTGACCGGCATCCTCAGCGACACCGTGATGTCCCAGGTCGAGCTGCAGGCCGGCCCGTTCCGGCTGGTGTCGCTGATGTCGAGCGAGGCGGTCCGCGAGCTCGGGCTCGAGGTGGGCTCGCGCGCGACCGCCGTCGTGAAGGCCACCACCGTGCTCGTCGAGACCCCGCGGACGCAGCGATGAGGGCCCGCGCGCTCGTCGGCACCGCGGCCGTGCTGCTCGCGCTCGTCGGGTGCTCGTCGGCGACGCCTGCTGCCGAGCGCACCCCGACGTCCACACCCGAGCTGACGGGCGAGCTCACCGTGTTCGCCGCGGCCTCGCTGCAGGGTGCCTTCGACGCGATCGGCCAGGAGCTCGCCGCGCAGAATCCGGGGGTCACGGTGCACCCGACCACCTACGACGGCTCGTCCACCCTGGCGACCCAGCTGGTCGGCGGGGCGTCGGCGGACGTGTTCGCGTCTGCGGACCTGGCGAACATGGCCACGGTGACCGACGCGGGCCTCGCCGACGGGACGCCGACGGTCTTCGCGACGAACACGCTCGAGATCGTCGTGGCGCCGGGCAACCCGACGACCATCACGTCGCTGGCGGACCTGGCGGCGCTCTCGACGTCGGGCGGCAAGGTCGTCCTCTGCGCGCCCGAGGTGCCCTGCGGCGCGGCGGCGCACAAGGTCCTCGACGGTGTGGGCCTCACGCTGACCCCGGTCAGCCAGGAGCAGAACGTCAAGGCCGTGCTCACCAAGGTGCAGACCGGTGACGCCGACGCCGGTCTGGTCTACCGGACCGACGTGCTCGCGGCCGGCGACACCGTCGAGGGCGTCGAGTTCCCCGAGGCGGCCACGGCGGTGAACGAGTACCCGATCGTCGTGCTGACGACGACCGAGAACGAGGACGTCGCCCGGGCGTTCGTCGACCTCGTGCTCTCCGACGCGGGTCAGAAGATCCTCTCGGACCTGGGGTTCACCGCGCCGTGAGACCTGCCCGCGTCCCGGGCCTGCTCTGGCTGCCGGCGGCCCTCGCAGCCGGGCTGCTGGTCCTGCCCGTCGTCGCCCTCGTCGTGCACGCCGACTGGTCCACGCTGCCCGCGGACATCTCCACGCCCGCCGCGATGGATGCGCTGCGGCTGTCGCTGACCACGTCGGTCGCGGCCACTGTCGTGTGCCTGGCGCTGGGCGTCCCGCTGGCGGTCGTCCTGGCGCGGGCGCGGGGCTGGTCGGCCGACGTGCTGCGCGCCCTGGTCACGCTGCCGCTCGTGCTGCCGCCGACGGTCGGCGGCATCGCGCTGCTGTACCTGCTGGGGCGGCGCGGGCTGGTCGGGCAGTCGCTGGACACGTGGTTCGGCATCACGATCCCGTTCACCACGGCGGCCGTGGTCATCGCGCAGGCGTTCGTCGCCATGCCGTTCCTGGTGCTCTCCGTCGAGGGCTCGTTGCGGACGGCGGGCACCCGGTTCGACATCGTCGCCGCGAGCCTCGGAGCCGGGCCGTGGACCGTCCTGCGGCGCATCACCATCCCGCTGGTCATGCCCGGCCTGGTGAGCGGCACGGTCCTGTGCTTCGCGCGGGCGCTCGGGGAGTTCGGCGCGACCGCGCTGTTCGCCGGCAACTCCCCGGGCGTCACGCAGACCATGCCGCTGGCCATCTACTCGGCGTTCAACGGGGCCGGCGTCACGCAGGGCACGGCCGTCGCGCTGTCGCTCCTGCTGGTGTTCGCGGCGATCGCGGTGCTGCTCGCGGCGCGCGCCTGGCGGCCCGGGCGGGCCGCATGACGTCCCTGCACGCCGAGGTCGCGGTCCGCCGGGGCGCCTTCGCGCTCGACGTGACCATCGCCGCCCACCCCGGCGAGATCGTCGCGGTGCTCGGCCCCAACGGCGCGGGCAAGTCGACGCTGCTCGCGGTGCTCGCCGGGCACCTGGTCCCCGCGGACGGCGTGGTGCGGGTGGGGGACCGGACGCTGACCGCCGTCTGGGACGGGCGCGTGGAGACGGACGTCCGTCCCGAGCGTCGGTCCGTCGGCCTGCTGGGCCAGGACCCGCTGGTCTTCCCGCATCTGAGCGCGCGCGAGAACGTGGCCTTCGCCCCTCGCGCGGCCGGCGTGCCGGCGAAGGAGGCCCGGGAGACGGCCGACGAGTGGCTCACCGCCGTCGGCCTCGACGGACTGGCCGACCGTCGCCCCGACGCGCTGTCCGGCGGGCAGCGCCAGCGGGTCGCCCTCGCGCGTGCGCTCGCGGCCGGGCCCGACGTGCTCCTGCTCGACGAGCCGTTCGCCCAGCTGGACGTGCGCACGGCCGCGGAGCTGCGCGAGCTGGTGCGCGAACAGGTCCGGCGCACGCGCACGGCGACCGTCCTGGTCACCCACGACGTGCTCGACGCCGTCACGCTGGCGGACCGGGTCGTCGTCCTGCACGACGGTCAGGTGGTCGAGCAGGGTCGGCCGCTCGACGTGCTCACCGACCCCGTCCATCCGTTCACGGCCGCGCTGGCCGGGGTCAACCTCGTCGTCGGCACGCTCGTGGCCGGTGCCGGCGGCGGGACGCTGCTGGCCGGCCCCGACGGCCTGCTCGTACCGTGCGCCGCCGCGCCGGGCGGTCGTGCCCAGGTGACGTTCCCGCCCGGCGCGGTCGTCGTCGGCGGCGACGGCGGCTGGACCGCGCGGGTGATCGACCTCGAGCCGGGGACCACCGGGGTGCGCCTGCGGACCACCGGCGACGTGCTCGTCGACCTGCCGCCGGCGCAGGTCGCGCTGCTGGGTCTGCACGTCGGCGCGACCGTCCGGCTCGCCGTCCCGAGCGAGCACGTGCGGGTGCGACCGCTCGGCTGATCTCACAGGCCGCCGCGGCAACCGGTGCGCGAATGGATCCGAACGCGCAACGGGGCGGGCAGGTCGGTCGAAACATGCGCTCCCTAGCGTCGTCGTCGACACAGACCCCACCCGTCCTCCGGAGGTCCCTATGGCCACCCAGCTCGCGACCGACGCACCGGTCCTCGACAGCGCACGCGCTCCGCTCACGCACCGCCCCGGCCGCTGGATCGACGGCTGGAACCCCGAGGACGGCGGCCAGTGGGCCTCCGTCGGCCGGGTCATCGCCCGCCGGAACCTTGGTCTCTCGGTGTTCGCCGAGTTCCTCGGCTTCGCCGTCTGGGCGCTGTGGAGCATCGTCGTCCCGCAGCTGCCCGCGGCGGGCTTCGACCTCACCGTCGACCAGATGTTCTGGCTCATCGCCGTCCCGTCGCTGATCGGCGCCACGCTGCGCATCCCCTACACGTTCGCGGTGCCGCTCTTCGGCGGCCGCAACTGGACGATCGTGTCCGCGCTGCTGCTCCTGGTCCCGACGATCGGCCTCGCGATCGCCGTACAGAACCCCGACCTGGGCTTCGGCGCCCTGCTGGCGGTGGCGGCCCTCGCGGGCGTCGGCGGCGGGAACTTCGCGTCCTCGATGGCCAACATCTCGTTCTTCTACCCGGAGCGGGAGAAGGGCCGCGCGCTCGGCCTCAACGCCGCGGGGGGCAACCTGGGCACCGCCGCGGTGCAGTTCGCCGTGCCGCTCGTCATCGTCGGCGCCGCGGGCCTCGAGCTCGAGCGCGCCGGGCTGATGTTCGTGCCGCTGGTCCTGATCGCGGCCCTGCTTGCCTGGCGGTTCATGGACAACCTGTCCAACGCCAAGTCGGACCCGCGCTCCTACGGCGTCGCCGCCCGGTCGAGGAACACCTGGATCATCTCGTTCATCTACATCGGCACCTTCGGCTCGTTCATCGGCTTCTCGGGCGCGTTCCCGACGCTGCTCAAGAGCCAGTTCCCCGAGGTGACCATCTCCATCGCGTTCGCCGGGGCGCTCGTCGGCTCGATCGCCCGCCCCCTCGGCGGCATGCTGGCCGACAAGCTGGGCGGCGCCCGCGTCACGATCGTCGCGTTCTCCGTCATGGCGATCGGCGTCGTGTGCGCGATCTTCGCCCTGCGGGCGCACGAGTTCTGGCCGTTCCTGGCGTCGTTCCTCGTGCTCTTCATCGCCACGGGCGCCGGCAACGGCTCGGTCTACCGGATGATCCCCGCGGTGTTCCGGTTCGGCACCACCGACGACGCGGACCGCGCCCGGCGCGTCAAGGCCGCCGCGGGCTGCCTCGGGATCGCCGGTGCGGTCGGGGCGTTCGGCGGGTTCCTCATCCCGCGGGGGTTCGCGATCTCCACCTCGCTCACCGGCAACATCCAGGGCGCGCTCTGGGTGATCGTCGGCCTGTACCTGGTCATGGGCGCCACCACGTGGTTCGTGTACCAGCGCCGCTCCGGCGCCTACGGCACGACGGTCATCTGATGTCCCGGCCCGCGGCCACCCACTGCCCGTACTGCGCTCTGCAGTGCGCGCAGACGCTCGAGATCGGCACCGGCGGCGCCGCGGGCACTGTCACCGCTGCGGGCCGGGACTTCCCGACGAACAAGGGCGGCATGTGCCAGAAGGGCTGGACGTCGCCGACGCTGCTGCGGGCGCCGGACCGCCTGACCACGCCGCTGCTGCACGGATCGCCGGTGTCCTGGGACGAGGCGCTCGGCTTCGTCGCGTCACGCCTGGCCGACCTGCGCACGTCCCACGGGCCGCAGTCCGTCGCGGTGTTCGGGGGCGGCGGGCTCACCAACGAGAAGGCCTATGCGCTCGGCAAGTTCGCGCGGACGGTGCTGGCGACGCCGAACATCGACTACAACGGTCGGTTCTGCATGGCGAGCGCGGCGGCCGGCGCGAACCGGACCCTCGGCCTGGACCGCGGGCTGCCGTTCCCGCTGGCCGACCTCGGCGGGGCGCAGGCCGTCCTGCTGCTGGGCTCGAACCTCGCGGAGACGATGCCGCCGGCCGTCCAGCACCTCGCGCACACCCGGTCCGTGGGCGGCGTCCTCGTCGTCGATCCCCGGCGCTCGGCCACCGCGGACCTGACCGCCGACGACGGCGGGGTGCACCTGCAGCCGATGCCCGGCACCGACCTCGCGCTGCTGCTGGGGCTCTCGCACATCGTGCTCGCGGAGGGGCTCGCGGATCGGGCGTACCTCGCCGAGCGGACCACGGGTCTCGACGAGATCCGGCGCTCGGTGGCGCTCTGGTGGCCCGAGCGGACCGAGCAGGTCACCGGCGTCCCGGTGGCCACCCTGCGCCGCACCGCGTTCGTGCTGGCCAACGCGTCGCCGTCGCGCGGCGGGACGGGCGCCTACGTCCTCACCGGTCGCGGCGTCGAGCAGAGCACGCAGGGCACGGACACCGTCACCGCCGCGATCACGCTCGCGCTGCTGCTCGGCCTGCCCGGTCGCGTCGGGTCCGGCTACGGCGCGATCACCGGCCAGGGCAACGGGCAGGGCGGTCGCGAGCACGGGCAGAAGGCCGACCAGCTGCCCGGCTACCGGTCCATCGAGGACGAGGCGGCGCGGGCGCACGTGGCCGGGGTGTGGGGCGTCGACCCCGCCGACCTGCCGCGCACCGGCATGCCCGCGATCCAGCTGCTGCGCGCGCTCGGCACCCCGGACGGGCCGCGGGCGCTGCTGGTGCACGGGTCGAACCTGCTGGTCAGCGCCCCGGACGCGGACCGGGTGCGCGAGCGGCTGGCGTCGCTCGACTTGCTGGTGGTCTGCGACTTCCTGCCGTCCGAGACCGCGCTGCTGGCGGACGTCGTCCTCCCGGTCACGCAGTGGGCTGAGGAGGAGGGCACGATGACGTCGCTGGAGGGCCGCGTGATCCGGCGGCGCCGGGCGCTCCCACCGCCGCCGGGCGTGCGCAGCGAGCTCGAGATCCTCGCCGACCTGGCCCACCGGCTGGGCTCGACCGTCCGCTTCGACACCGACCCGTCCGCCGTGTTCGACGAGCTCGCGCGCGCGTCGGCCGGCGGTCGCGCCGACTACAGCGGCCTGAGCCACGCGCGCCTCGACGCCGAGCCCGACCTCTTCTGGCCCGTCCCGGCGGGTCCGACGCCGCACCCGGGCACGCCGCGCATGTTCCTCGACCGCTTCCCGACGCCCGACGGCCGCGCCCGCCTGGTCCCCGTCGACCACCGCGGCCCGTCCGAGGACCTGCGCCGCGACGCACCGCTGTTCCTGGTGACCGGCCGGGTGCTCGCGCACTACCAGTCCGGCGCGCAGACGCGGCGCGTGCCGGAGCTGGTGCGCAGCGCGCCGGCTCCGTACGTCGAGATCCACCCGCTGCTGGCCGACCTGCTGGGGATCGCCGAGTGCGACCTGGTGCAGCTCGACACGGCGCGCGGCCGCGGGGTGGTCCGGGCTCGGGTCACGGACGCGGTGCGTGCCGACACGGTGTTCCTGCCCTTCCACTGGAGCGGCGTGAGCAGCGCCAACCGGCTGACCACGGACGCGACCGACCCGATCTCCGGGATGCCCGAGTTCAAGGTGTGCGCGGTCGACGTGCGCCGGTGGGAGGGGTCGGTCGACGTGCTCGACGACGCGACGCTGCTGGGGGTCTCATGAGCCAGGTGCGGGTGGTCGTGGTCGGCCACGGGATGGTCGGCGCGCGCTTCGTCGACGATCTGCACCAGCGGGACCGGTCGGGCCGGTTCGAGACCCTGGTGCTCGGTGCCGAGGAGTACGAGCCCTACAACCGCGTCCTGCTGTCCGAGGTGGTCGCCGGCAAGCTCGACGTCGCCTCGATCACCCTGCCGCGCGGTGCCCACAAGACCGCGAGCGAGGTGCTGCCGGGCACGCGCGCGGTGACCGTCGACAGGTCCGCCCGCGTGGTGCACGACGACGCCGGTGAGCGGCACCCCTACGACGTGCTCGTGCTGGCCACCGGTGCGCGGGCGCGGATCCCCGACCTGTTCGGCCGCCGCGACGACGACGGACTGCCCGCCGGCGTGCACGCGCTTCGCACCCTCGACGACGCGCGCGAGATCGTCGCCGCCACGGTCAACGCGCGCCGCGCGGTGGTGGTCGGCGGGGGGGTGCTGGGGCTCGAGGTCGCCTGCGGACTGGCCAACCGCGGGGTACCCGTCACCGTGGTGCACGGCGGGCGGCACCTCATGGACCGCCAGCTGGACGACGCGGCCGCCGCGGTGACGACGGCGCGGCTCTCGTCGCTCGGCATCGCGGTCCGCGTCGGGGCGCGCACCGAGGAGGCGCTCGTCAGCGACGGCCGGGTCACCGGCGTGCGGCTCGAGGGTGGGGAGGTCCTGACCAGCGACCTGCTCGTCCTGACCGCGGGCACGTCGCCCGAGGTCGGACTCGCGCAGCGCGCGGGCCTCGACGTCGCGCGCGGCATCGTCGTCGGCCCGGACCTCGCCTCGCCCGCCGACCCGCGGGTGTTCGCGATCGGCGACTGCGCGGAACCTCCCGAGGGCGGCTCCGGGCTCATCGCGCAGGGCTGGGACCAGGCCCGGCGGCTCGCCACCCTGCTCACCGAGCCGGCCGCGGCGCGCGACCACTCGCCCCTGCCGACCGTCGGCACCGACGTGGTCAAGGTCAAGGGCGTGGGGCTCGACGTCGTCGCCATGGGGCTCTGCGGTCCCCGGGCCGGGGGTCGGCGCGTCCGGCTCAGCGACCCGGAGGGCGGCCGGCACATCGAGGTCGTCGTCGCCGACGGGCGCGTCGTCGGCGCGACCTGCGTCGGCGCCGGACCGGTCGCCGCCGACCTCGTCGCGGCCTACACGCGCGGCACGCCGGCCCCGGCCGACCCCGCGCAGCTGCTGATGCGACCCGTCGCGGGCGTCGCCGTCCCCGCCGCGAGCCCGACGATGATGCCGGACCGGGCCGTCGTGTGCCGGTGCAACGGGGTCACCAAGGGCGACATCGTCGGGTGCTGGCGCCACGGCGCCCGGTCGGTCGAGGACGTCGCCGCGACCACCCGCGCGACCACGGGCTGCGGCGGCTGCCAGGACGCCGTCTGCGGCATCGTCGACTGGCTCCGCAAGTCGGACCCGGACCAGCCGGCCGAGGCTCGTCAGGAGACCTTGACGCGGACCGTGTCGTAGCCGGTCGCGCCGTCGGGGACGACGTCGGCCGGCGTGCCGGTCTGCGGGCCGACCGGGTCGGACGCGCGGACGAACAGGTCGTGGTCGCCGGGCTCGGCGTCCCACGTCCACGACCACTGACGCCACGAGTCGATGCCGCCGTCGTCGGCGAGCGTCGCGTCGTTCCACGCGCCGTCGTCGACGCGCACCTGCACGCCGGTGATGCCGCGGTGCTGCGCCCAGGCGGTACCGGCCACGACGACAGACCCGGCGGGCACCGACGCGCCGGAGCTCGGCACCTCGATGCGCGACTGGGTCTTGATGGGCCCTTCGGGGGACCAGCCGCGGTCGGTCCAGTAGGCCGTCGCGTCGGCGAACCGCGTGACCGTCAGGTCGGTCACCCACTTCGTCGCCGACACGTACCCGTAGAGCCCCGGGACCACCATCCGCACCGGGAAGCCGTGCTCGACGGGCAGCGGCTCGCCGTCCATCGCGATCGCCAGCAGCGCGTTGCGGCCGTCGGTGAGCGCCTCGAGCGGCGTCGACGCGGTGAACCCGTCGACGCTGCGGGACAGGACCATGTCGGCGTCGCCGGTCGGCTTCGCCCTCGCGAGCAGCTCCCGGATGGGCAGGCCCAGCCACTTCTGGTTGCCGATGAGGTCGCCGCCCACCGGGTTGGACACACACGCCAGCGTCACCCAGGCCTCGACCAGCTCGCTCGCCAGCAGCTCGTCCCAGGTGAGCGTGATCTCCTGCTCGACCATGCCGTGCACCCTCAGGCTCCACGTGCTCGGGTCGACCTGCGGCACGACGAGGGCGGTGTCGATCCGGTAGAAGTCGCCGGCCGGGGTCTGCCAGGGGCCGACGCCGTCCACCCCGACGTCGACCCCCGCGGGGACCGGTGCCGCCGTGGTGCTCGGGCGGGGGATCTGGATCGCCGCACGCGCCGCCTGGGCGCCCCGGGCACCGGCGCCGACGACGCGCCCGATCACGACGCCCACCACCCCGAGCCMCCCGGCCRCGGCCGTGGCCTGCAGGAACGCGCGGCGCTCGGCGGCCGACGGCCGTGGCCGCTGGCTGGGGGCGCCGGGGAGCCGCCGCACCAGCGCACGCAGGGTCATGAGGCCGGCGACCGCGCCGGCGACGCTCGGGAGCGCGGCGAGCGTCCCGGCGTCGGGCCGACCCATCGCCGCGAGGCCCGCGACCGCCCCGAGGACGACGACGAGCGTCGCGCCCCAGGCCCACCGGCGTGAGGCGAGCACCCCGGCCAGGGCGGCGAGCGCGAGCACGACCACCACCGAGCCGAGCCGGAGCACGAGCTTGTCCGCCGTGCCGAACGTCGAGGCTGCGAAGTCCTTGAGCCAGGTGGGCGTGGCGTCGACGAACGCGGACCCGACGGCCACGAGCGGGTCCGACGTCGGGCCCGTGACCAGCGCGACGATCGATCCGACGCCGAGCGTCACGGCCCCCGCGGCGACCCCGGCCAGCGCGGCCAGCCCCGTGTGCAGCCCCTTGTCAGGACGTCCGGCCATCAATTCCTGCCTCCCGTGGTGGTGCCCCGACTCTGCCGCGCCGGAGCCGGGTTGTCGTCACCCGACACCCGTGCGTCTGCGCAACCACAACACCGCAGCCCGCCCGCCCGATGCCGGGGGGTTCGAGGCCGAACTTCCAAGAGCTGCGCGAACGTCCGCCGATTCGGTCGCCGGGACGCTCGAATGTGCGGACATAGGCAGTCGGGAGTGCGCAGCGTCCGCAGATTCGGTCGCCGGGACGCACGATCGTGCGGACGTTGGCGGTCGGGAGTGCGCAGCGTCCGCAGATTCGGTCGCCCGGGCGCTCGATCGTGCGGACGTTGCGACGGGGTCAGAGGGCGGGGGAGCTCAGCGTGGCCGGGACGTGGGCGCCGTGGCCCTGGTCGACGAGGGTCGCGCGGACGCGCTCCGCCGCCGCGTCCAGGTCCGCCGCCGGGACGTCGGTGCGCGCGTTCCGGAACGTCAGGCTGGCCTCGTCCCACGCGGGGAGCACGTGCAGGTGCAGGTGAGGGACCTCGAAGCCCGCCACCAGCAGCGCGGCGCGCGGCGCGGACCACGCCTGCTGCTGGGCCCGCCCGATGGTCTTCGCCACGGCGATCAGGTGGGCCAGCACGTCGTCGGGGGCATCCGTGAGCTGCACGATCTCCTCGCGCGGCACCACGAGCACGTGGCCGTCGGTGATCGGGGCGATGGTGCCGAACGCGACGGCGACCTCGTCGGCCCACACGAAACGCGCGGGGATCTCGCCGGCGATGATCTTGGTGAACAGGGTGCTCATGGCGCCCACGCTAGTCAGGCGCGCTCGCGCGCGAGCCGCTGCAGCGCGAGCACGGTGTTCCAGTTCCGGGCGGTGCCGCGGCGACCTGTCGACTTCTCGATCATCGGGAGCGTGAGCTTCGAGCGGCCGATGCCGTCGGGGAAGTAGGCGTACATCTCGTGCCCGGCGAACGCGACGGTCTCGTTGCCGTAGGGCGTCGGGTCGAACGACGTGTCCTTCGGCGCCCCGTCCCAGCAGTACAGGACCAGGTGCGACGGGTCGGCCTCGGCCTCGTCGGGGAACGGCAACCGGTCGACGATCGCGTCCCACTGCGCCAGCGTCCGCGTGAGCACGGGGACGTCGAAGCCCAGCGCCGCAGACAACGCCTCCGACAACCCCGGACCAACGTCGGAGGCGGCGCCGGCGGGCACGAGCACGAGGTTCCCGCTGTTCACGTAGGTGGCGACCTCGGTGTGGCCGAGGCCCTCGGCGGCGGATCGCAGCTGGGCGGCCTTGATGGTGCGGCCGCCCACGTTGGCGGCCCGCAGCAGGGCGATGACCGGACTCATGCCCTCACTCTCACACCGCGCACCCACGGCGTGTGCGGGAAAGGTTCCTCCGGGGTAACGGGGCAGCACCCCCGACGGAAACACGCCGTTCCTAGCGTGGGAGGTGCCCCCGGACCCCAGCCAGACGGAGCTCCCCATGAACCAGCACCTCGTCGTCGTCGGCGGCGGCATGGTCGCGCAGCGGCTGGTCGAGGCGTTGCGCGACCGCGACGCCGCCGGTACCTGGCGCATCACGGTCCTGGCGGAAGAGCCGCGACGCCCCTACGACCGCGTCGCGCTGACCAGCTACTTCTCGGGTCGCGACGCCGACGACCTCGCGCTCGGCGACCCCGCGCTCTGGTCCGACCCGCTGGTGACGCTGGTCCGCGACGACGCGGTGACGCAGATCAACCGGGATGCGAAGACCGTCACGACGGGCCGTGGCCGCGTGGAGCACTACGACCACCTCGTGCTGGCGACCGGCTCATCGGCGTGGGTCCCGCCCCTCGAGGGCGCCGACCTGCCGGGGGTGTTCGTCTACCGCACGGTCGACGACGTCGCGGCCCTGCGCGGCTACGTCGAGAAGCTCTCGCAGGACCGGGTGGTCAAGGGCGCGGTGCTCGGCGGCGGCCTGCTCGGCCTCGAGGCGGCGGGTGCGCTCCAGGCGCTGGGCGCGAAGACCACCGTCCTGCAGGTGGGCACCCACCTCATGTCCGCGCAGGTGGACCTCGGCGGCGGCGAGGCCCTGCGCCGGCTCATCAACCAGCTCGGGGTCGGCGTCCGCCTCAACGCCATGRCGACCCGCATCCGCCCGCACCGCCGCGGCGGCGTGGGTCGCCTGGACCTCGCCGACGGCGGCCGGGTCGACGCCGACGTCGTCGTCATCGCGGCCGGTGTGCGTCCGCGCGACGAGCTCGGACGGGCGTCGGGCCTGACCATCGGCCAGCGCGGCGGCGTGGTTGTCGACGACACCTGCCTGACCAGCGACCCCGACATCTCCGCGGTCGGCGAGGTCGCGTGCATCCAGGGCGCCTGCATCGGGCTCGTGGCCCCCGGGTACGCGATGGCCGAGATCACCGCCGACCGGCTGCTCGGCGGGGTCTCGGCGTTCCCCGGCGCCGACACCGCGACCAAGCTCAAGCTCTCGGGCGTCGACGTCGCCAGCTTCGGGGACGCGTTCGGCGTCACGCCGGGCGCCCTCGAGATCGTCTGGGCCGACCCGGTCGGCGGCGTCTACAAGAAGCTCGTGATGTCCGACGACGCCCGGACGCTGCTGGGCGGCGTGCTCGTCGGCGATGCCAGCGCCTACGCGAGCCTGCGCCCCATGCTGGGCCGCGAGCTCCCGGGCGACCCGGCCGCCTACCTGCTGCCGGAGGGCGGCGGGGGAGCGCCCGACCTCGAGCTCCCCGACGACGCCGCCGTCTGCTCCTGCAACAACGTCTCGGCCGGCACCATCCGCGGCGCGGTCACCGACCACGCGTGCACCGACCTCGGCGCGGTCAAGGCGTGCACCAAGGCCGGCACCAGCTGCGGCTCGTGCCTCCCGCTGGTCAAGAAGCTGGTGACCACCGAGCTGGCGGCGCAGGGCATCGCCGTCAGCACCGCGCTGTGCGAGCACTTCGCCCTCAGCCGCGCGCAGCTGTACGACGCGGTCCGGGTGTCGGGCGTCTCGTCGTTCACGCAGGTCATCGAGCGGTTCGGCACCCGCGCCGAGGGACGCGGCTGCGACATCTGCCGGCCGACCGTCGCGTCGATCCTGGCGACGACGTCGCCGGCGCACGTCCTCGAGGGCGAGCGTGCCGCGCTGCAGGACACCAACGACCACGTCATGGCGAACCTGCAGAAGGACGGCTCGTACTCGGTGGTCCCGCGCATCGCCGGCGGCGAGGTGACGCCCGAGGGGCTCATGGCGATCGGCGCCGTGGCCAAGGACTTCGGGCTGTACACCAAGATCACCGGCGGGCAGCGGATCGACATGTTCGGCGCCCGCATCGACCAGCTCCCGCTCATCTGGCAGCGCCTGGTGGACGCCGGCTTCGAGTCCGGCCACGCGTACGGCAAGTCGCTGCGCACGGTGAAGTCGTGCGTGGGGTCGACGTGGTGCCGGTTCGGCGTGCAGGACTCGGTGGCGCTCGCGGTCATGCTCGAGCTGCGGTACCGCGGGCTGCGGTCGCCGCACAAGATCAAGCTGGGCGTCTCGGGCTGCGCACGCGAGTGCGCGGAGGCCCGCGGCAAGGACGTCGGCGTCATCGCGACCGACAACGGCTGGAACGTCTACGTCGGCGGCAACGGCGGCTTCACGCCGCGGCACGCGCAGCTGCTCGCGGAGGACCTGGACACCGAGACCCTGGTCCGCACCATCGACCGGTTCCTCCTGTACTACGTGCGCACGGCGGACCGACTGCAGCGGACGGCGCCGTGGATCGAGGACGTCGAGGGCGGTCTGGAGGGCGTCCGCGCGGTCGTCATGGACGACTCCCTGGGCATCGCGGCGGACCTCGACGAGCAGATGGCCCGGCACGTCGACGAGTACGAGGACGAGTGGCGGGCCACCCTCGAGGACCCCGAGAAGCTGCGCCGGTTCGCCAGCTTCGTCAACGCCCCCGACACTCCCGACCCGTCGCTGGCGTACGTGCCGGAGCGCGGCCAGTCGCGTCCGGCCACGGCGCAGGAGAAGGACGCGGCCCGACGCGGCGAGCCCGTGCTCGTCGCCGGCACCACCCTGGAGGTCCGCTCATGACCCTGCTCGAGACCAGCGTGTGGACGGCGGTCTGCCGGCTCGACGACCTCGCTCCCGAGCGGGGCGCCGCCGCGCTCCTCGACGGCGAGCAGGTCGCCCTCTTCCGCCTGCTCGACGGCCGCGTGCTCGCCGTCCAGCAGCACGACCCGTTCAGCGACGCGCACGTGATCTCCCGCGGCATCGTCGGCTCCCGGTCGGTCGAGGGGGTCGAGGTCCCGACGGTCGCCTCCCCGATGTACAAGCAGGTGTTCGACCTGACGACGGGCCGGTGCCTCGACGTGGCCGGCAAGGAGCCGGCGCGCGGCATGGACCCGGACCTGCACACCTGGCCCGTCCGGGTGCGCGACGGACGCGTGGAGGTCGGGCGATGACGACCATGCTCGGGCTCCAGCTCACGGGCCGCCGCGTGCTCGTCGTCGGCGGCGGACCGGTGGCCGCGCGGCGCGTGCAGGGACTGCTCGCCGACGCCGCGCGCGCGGTCGTCGTCGCGCCCCAGCTGTGCGAGGTGCTGCTCGACCTGCACCGGTGGGGTCTGCTGGAGTGGCGGGCGCGCGAGGTGGAGGAAGCCGACCTCGACGGCGCCTGGCTGGTGCACACGGCCACGGGCGACCGGGGGACCGACGCCGCGGTCGCCGGCTGGGCCGAGGCCCGCCGGACGTTCTGCGTCGACGCCGGCGCGGGGGCCGAGGGCTCGGCCCGCACTCCGGCCACGACGCAGCAGGGGAACGTGCTCGTCGGCGTCGTCTCGACCGGCACGCCCGACCCCCGGCGCACCGTCGCGGTCCGGGACGCCCTCGCCGAGCACCTGCGCGAGGGGCGCGTCGACCTGCGGCACCGGCGATCCCGGGAGGGGCGGGTCGTGCTCGTCGGCGGCGGTCCCGGGGACGTCGGGCTGCTGACGCTCGCCGGCCGCCGCGCGCTCGCCGAGGCGGACGTCGTGGTCACCGACCGGCTCGGCCCGGTCGCGGTGCTGGACGAGCTGGCACCGGGGGTCGAGATCATCGACGTCGGCAAGACGCCCGGCCACCACCCGGTCCCGCAGCACGAGATCGGCCGGATCCTGGTCGAGCAGGCGCAGCGCGGCCGCACGGTCGTGCGGCTCAAGGGCGGCGACCCGTTCGTGTACGGGCGGGGCGGCGAGGAGGTCCTCGCGTGCCGGGAGGCAGGCGTGGACGTCACCGTGGTCCCCGGAGTGAGCAGCGCGTTCGCCGCGCCCGCCGCCGCGGGCATCCCCCTCACGCACCGGGGGACGGTCGGGGCCGTGCACGTGATGAACGGGCACGACGGCTGGTCGTCCGCGGCGCTCACGGGCCTGCGGGACGCCTCGTGCACGGTCGTCGTCCTCATGGGCGTGAGCGCGTTGGCTTCTCTGGCCACCGAGGCGCTCGATGCTGGCGCCGACCCGGCCACGCCGGTCGCGCTGGTCGAGGAGGGGACCCTGCCGGGCCAGCGCGTCACGCGCGCCCGGCTGGACGACGTCGTCGACGTCGCGGCCGCGGCGGGGGTGCGGGCGCCCGCCGTGATCGTGCTGGGGGCGGTGGCGGCCGCGGGCCTGCTCGAGCAGGGTGACGCGCCTCACACCACCGGCTCTCCCGACGCAACGGCCCCCGCGCCCGTCACAATGGCACCGTGAGCGAACCCATCGACCAGACCCTCGCGGGCCTCGTCGTGCTCATCACCGCCGACCGCCGCTCGGCCGAGCTCGCCGCAGCCCTCGGCCGCCGCGGCGCCGCCGTCCGGCACGCGCCCGCGCTGGGCATGGTCCCGCACACCGACGACGCCGCGCTGCTCGAGGGCACCCGCTCTCTGCTGGCTGACCCGCCGGACACGGTCGTCGTCACCACCGGCATCGGGTTCCGCGGCTGGATCGAGGCTGCGGACGCGGCGGGCCTCGACGAGCCGCTGGTGGAGATGCTGCGCGGCACCCGCATCGTCGCCCGAGGACCCAAGGCCCGCGGCGCGATCCAGGCGGCAGGTCTCACGGCGGACTGGGTCGCCGAGTCGGAGACGAGCGCCGAGATCGCCGAGGTGCTGCTCGACGAGGGCGTCGCGGGCCGCGACATCGCGGTGCAGCACCACGGTGCCGGAGCCGACGGTCTCGACGAGGCGTTCGCCGCCGCGGGCGCCCGGGTGCGCAGCCTGGTCGTCTACCGCTGGGGACCGCCGCCGGACCCGGCCGTCGTCGAGGCGTCCGTCCGCGCGGTGGCCGCCGGCGAGATCGACGCCGTCGTCTTCACCTCCGCGCCGGGCGCGGCGGCCTGGTTGGCGGCCGCCGATGACGCCGGGGTCTCGCACAGGATCGCCGGGCTGGCCCGGCGCGGCGCCGTCGTGATGGCCGCGGTCGGCCCCATCACCGCCAAGCCCCTGCTGGAGCGCGGCATCGAGCCGCTCGTGCCCGACCGGGGCCGGCTCGGCTCGCTGGTCCGGGCGCTCGTCGGGCACTACGGCGGCCTGCAGGCGCTGCAGACCATCGCCGGCCCGCTCCAGGTGCACCGCGGCACTGCGGTGCTCGACGGCCACGTGCTCGCCCTCACGCCGACCGGCCTCGAGGTGCTCCGGCTGCTCGCCGCGGCCGGCGGCGCCGTCGTCCCGCGGGACCAGGTGCTCGCCGCGCTGCCCGGCGACTCGCGCGACCCCCACGCCGCCGAGGTCGCGATCGCGCGCCTGCGGGAGGCCACCGGCAGCCGCGTCCTCATCCGGACGGTGGTGAAGAGGGGCTACCGTCTCCAGCTGGAGGAGGTCGGATGACGAACGCCCTGCACGCGCGCGGCCCGGTACCTGAGCGTCCCCAGGACCTCGACGGTCCGGTGCTCGTCGGCTGCTCCCACGGCACGGACGACCTGTCCGGTCGCGCGGCCGTGCGCTCGATCCTCACCGGCGTCGCCGCGGCCCGGCCCGACCTGGACGTGCGCGAGGCGTTCGTCGACGTGCAGCAGCCCGAGGTCGCCGACGTGGTCGCGCACGCGCTCGAGAACGACGCGTCCGCGGCGGTCGTCGTGCCGTTGCTGCTGTCGATCGGCTTCCACGTCAAGGTCGACATCGCACGCGCGGTCGACCAGCCCGGCGCCACGGCAGCCTCCCCGCTCGGCCCGGACCCGCGCCTGGTCGACATCCTCGTGGACCGGCTGGAGACCGTCGGGCTCGCGGCCGACGACGCCGTCGTCCTCGCCGCGGCCGGATCGACCGACCCCGCCGCCGCCCTCGCCGTGGAGTCCGTCGCCGCCGGGCTGGCGGACCGCATGCCGCAGCCGGTGACCATCGGGTACGGCGCCGGCGCCGAGCCCCGGGTCGCGGCCGCCGTCGAGACCGCGCGCGCCGACCTGCCCCCCGGCGGCCGGGTCGTCGTCGCCTCCTACCTCCTGGCGCCCGGGTACTTCTACGACCGCGTGCTCGAGGCCGGTGCCGACGCGGTCGCCGCGCCGCTGGCCCCGGACGACCGGCTGGTCGAGATCGTCCTCGACCGGTACGACGACGCGACCTGACAAGTGCCTTGCCCTCGGGCCGTCCCTGGGCCTAGGAACGGAGGGTGCCCTCCGCGGTCCGTCTCCGCCCGTCTGCCGGGGTCCTCGCCCTGGTCCTGACGCTGTGCGCGTGCGGCGACGGCGCGGGGGAATCGACGCCGACCCCGTCGTCGGTCGCCACGGTCCGCCCCGCCGACGCGCCCCTGTGCCTGCCCGACGGCGCCTCGGCGGTGAACGTGGGACCCGAGGGCGACCCGACCCTCGTGGGTGTCGCCGGGTCCGGCGCCCGCGGCGTCGTGCTGGCACCGCAGAGCGACGGCGACGTGTGCCAGTGGGCCCGGCAGCTCGAGCGGCTGGTCGACGAGGGGTACCTCGTCGCGACGTTCACCTGGTCGAGCGACGGCGAGCGGTCCTTCCGGGACGCGGTCGACGTGCTGGACGCGCAGGGGGCGACGGACGTCGCGTTCGTCGGCGCGTCCAAGGGCGGCATGTACGCCGCCGCGCTCGCCGACGACCTCGACCCGGTCACCGTCGTCGCGCTCGGACCGCCCGCGCAGTACGACGGTCACGACGCGCGTGCGGCCGGCAGCCGCTACACCGGCCCGCTGCTCGTGATCGCCTCGGCCGACGACCGGAACGTCACGGCGCTGTCGTCGAAGCTCGTGTCGCGGCCCGACGACCCGAGCACGTTCGTCGAGCTGACGGGCGACGCGCACGGCGTCGCTCTCTTCGCCGGCGAGCACCGCGCCCAGGTCGAGCAGGCGATCGACGACGCGCTCGCCGCGGGGTTCGGCGGCTAGACAGCCCGAAGGCGTGCGACCCGGGAGGGGCCGCACGCCTTCGGTGACGTTCAGACGAAGCGCCGCCGTGCCAGCGTCGCGACGCCGACGCCGGCGGCGAACAGGACGAGCGCCGCGATGAACCGCCCGAGCGAGCTGACCCCGGAACCGTCGACCCCGGCGATGTCGATCGAGTAGGCCGTCGCGCCGACCGCGCCCGCGGGTGCGCCGTACGCCATGCCCTCGGTCGACGCCCGCTCGGCGCCCGCGCTGAGCACCGCGTACTTCACGCCGAAGTCCTCGGCGGTGGCCTGCCCGCTGACCACGACCTGCGAGGTGCCCTCGTCGGACAGCTGCTGCGTGCCGTCGACGAGTTGCGGTGCACCCTCCGCCGCCGTGCCGAGGCCGTCCGACAGCTGCGTGGACCCGTCGGCGGCGTCGACGAGACCCTCGGCGAGTGCCTGCGAACCCGCGGCGGCGACAGCGAGCCCCTTGGCCAGGTCCGAGGAGCCCGACGCCGCACCCTGGAGGCCCTCGGCCAGGACCGTGGAACCGTCGGCCGCGTCGTGGACGCCCGCGGCGAGCGCCGACGAGCCGGCGGCCGCGGTGGTCAGGCCGGCGGACAGGCTTCCCGCGCCCCCGTTGAGCCTCGTCGCGCCGGCGCTGAGCTGCCCGAGGCCGGTGCCGAGGGCGCCGCCGCCCGCGCTGAGCTCCTTCACGCCGGCCTGCAGCGAGTGGATGCCGCCCCGCGCGGTGAGGTCGGCCTTGGTGTCGTCGTCGTCGCCGATCCCGGCCTTGACCGAACCGAGCCCGGTGATCAGCGCGTCCACACCGTCCTCGAGAGAACCGAGCGACTCGAGCACGCCGGGGACGAGCTTGCCGCCGTTGGCGTCGAGGCACACCTGGGGTGCTCCGCTGACGCCGCACTCGGCGGCCTGGAGGCCCGCTGCCGCCGCGCTGAGCTGTGCGGCGAGAAGAGCGTTCCCCGACGCGATCGACTCGGCCTTCAGGTCGGAGAGCGAGTCGACCTCGGCGCTGAGCTTGGCCAGGGTGGCGACGAACGTGTCCAGGTCGGTGCCCGTCAGCCCGCCCTTGAGACCGTCGAGCGTCGCGATGTCGGCGTCGAGCAGACCGCCGAGGCCCACGGCCTTCGCCGACAGCGTCGAGGCGCCGGTCGACGCGGACGAGGCGCCGAGGCGGATCGTGTCGAGCGTGGACACCAGGGTCTTGGGCGTCGACGTGTCGCCGATCTTCGCGCGGAGCTGCCCGAGCCCGGCCTTCAGCGCCGGAGCCTTCTGCGACATGAGGTCGACACCGCCGTAGATCTTGACCAGGCCGGCCTCGACGTTGGCCAGCCCGCCGTCGACGGTCGTGAGGCCGGTGATCAGCGCCGGAGCCTTCTTCACCGCGTCGGCGAGCCCGCTGTCGAGCTGGGCGGCGCCGAGGGCCAGGGCTGCCGCGCCGGGCGCGGCGTCCCGGTTGAGACCGGCCGCGAGCTGGTCGGCGCCGGGTGCGAGCTTGCCGTTCAAGCCGGCGGCAAGCTGCGACGACCCGGGGGCCGCCTTCCCGTTGAGGCCGGCCGCGAGCTGCGCCGCGCCGGGCGCGGCCTCGTCGGTCAGGCCGTCGGCGAGCTCCGCCGCGCCGGGTGCCGCGTCGTCGTTGAGCCCGGCGGACAGGGTCGCGGCGCCGTCGCGCAGCTGGAGCAGGCCGGCCAGCAGCTGGGCCGCGCCGTCGTGCAGCTGCAGGACCGAGTCGTCGATCTGCAGGGCACCGCCCGTCAGGTCGACGCCCTTCTGCGCACCGGACTTGTAGCTCGCGGCGCCGCCCTTGAACGACGGGTAGTCCAGCGGGGAGACCGGCATGGACGTGAGGTTGGCCTTCGGCACGACCCCGTGGCTCACCGTCGCGGTGTAGCCGAACTCCGCGGTGGCGGAGCCGATGGGCGGGAACAGCGTCATCTGGAACTGCATCCGCGTCCCGCCGTGCCCGTCGCCGGCCATGCCGGCCTCGTCGGACTGCACGTCGGTGAACGTGGCCGGCAGGACGGTGACCAGCTGGCCGATCATCGGGATGACGGTCTGGGCCGACGTGGTGGCCTGCGCGCCGGTGCCGTCGTCGTAGGTCACGTCCTGCGTCCTGCCGGTCGTGTTCGTGACCTTGTAGTGGACGCCGAGGGTGCCGCTCTTGCCGACGACGGCTCCCGGCTGCACCGGCTTGCCGTCCAGCGTGTAGGTGACCTCGACACGCAGGGGCAGGTCCTTGTCGTACGTGCTCACCGAGCGCTCCCGGCGCTCGCCGTCGACGCTGAGGGTGCTCACCAGGTTGCCGTCGACCACGGTGTAGCCGCCGAAGCCGTCGAGGTTGCGCAGCCCCTTGGTCGAGACGGGGTTGGTGACGGTCGTCGTGCCGTGGCCGCTCAGGGCGAGCTGGTCGTAGACGCGCGCCTCCTGGAACGCGCCCGTGGCCGACAGGCGGGCCTGGACGGTCTCGGTGTTGGTCACGGCCACGTCGCCGGAGTCCGCCGCGAGCGCGGGGGAGCCGGCGGCGCACACGAGCAGGGGGATCAGGACGACGGCCGCGGCCGCCGTGGTGGTCGTGCGGCGCACGTCAGGCCTCCTGGGGGTCGAGAGGACGGGTGGCGGGCACGCCACGCGCGGTCTCGGCGAAGCTCGCCGCGCCCTGGTAGAGGGCGGCGGGCTGCTCGGCCTCGGCGAAGAACGAGTCCTGCTCGTTGCGCTCCTCCTCGCGGTCTTGCGCGACGACGACGCCGAGCAGCGACGTGGCCAGGAACCCCGCGCCGGCGGCGAGCAGGATCGACGTCGCGGTGGTGGCCGAGGAGGTGACGAACGCGGTGGGGTCGGCGGCGTAGGTCGCCTCGTAGGCGCCGGCCATCGCGGCCGCGCCGAGGAGCGTCGACCAGAGGGAAAGCCGGCCGCGCGTCAGCCCGGCGACGGCGAGGCAGAGGCCCAGGACGACCAGCACCGCGACCGCGCGGCCGGCGGCGGCGTCGGGCAGGGCGGCTGCACGCAGCGCGTAGCCGAGCCACGCGGCGGCGAACCCGACGGCGAACCCGCCGGCGCGCTGGGCGGGGGAGCGGTCGGGCACGAGCCCGAGGGCCCCGCCGAGCGCGGCGCCGAGCAGGGCGACGCCCTGGAGCTCGGGGCCGGAGAACAGCACGATCGCCGTCGTGAGGAGTGCGAGGACGAGCCCCGCCAGGATGTGACGCTTCATGACCACCTCGTCGTGGTGACCGCCGGGAGGAGGGGACCGCCCGGTCGGTGCTGCCGATAGATGGCCGCCCGAGGAGCCGCTGACCTGCACCGTCGCCGTTGACGGCGCAGCTCGGCGGACTTCTCGGGCGGAACCAGGCGACTGTCTACCAGCGCACAAAGCATCTGAGCCACGCGGTACTAGGTAAAACCTGACCGGTAGCAGGTAGATCGTTATGGCGCCGTGACCTGGGCCTGGCGTCGGGCCGTCAGAGGTAGCGCAGCGGGTCGAACTCGTCGAGCGGGATGATCCGCAGTCGGGGCAGCTGCACGTTGAACGCGGCGACGTCGCCCTCGAGGTCGAACGTCTCCAGCCCGTGGGCCACGAGTGCCGACAGCTGGGTGCTGGTGAACTCCCGGAACGCGAGGAGGCCGACGCGGCGGTCCTCGTCGTCGACGAGCGCCTCGAGCTCGGGAGCGAAGTCGCCGTCGTGGCTGGCCAGGAGCACGTCGCCGCCGCGGCCGGAGATGGCCTCGAGCGTGCGCTTGATGCCGATGTCGACGACCTTCTCGTACGACTCGCCCGACAGCGGGATCGGCTGGAACCCGATGGCCAGCAGGGCCTGCACGAACGACATGGGCAGCGAGCCGTTGGAGGCGTTGAGGAAGAACAGCGCCTTCACGGGCTGGTTCCACGTCTGCTGTGCGAACGTCAGCACGCGCTCCCAGCGGGGCCGCTGCTCCGGGGTGGGTCGCCCGCCGAGGATCGAGGACCCGAGGGTCGCGTCGATGTTCTCGCCGTCCACCAGGAGGTAGGTGGTGCGCGGTGCCGCCTCGGTCGTCATCGCGCCAGCGTATCCGCAGGTGGCGCGAGCCGGCCCGGGTCCCGTGCGGGGGTCCCGGGCCGGATCGGGTCAGGCCGTCGTGCAGGTCGTGCCGTTCAGGGCGAACGAGCCCGGCGCCGCGTTGGTGCCGTTGTGCGAGCCGTTGAACCCGATCTGCACGCTCCCGCCGGCCGGGATCGCGCCGTTCCAGGCGGCGTTCGTGAGGGTCACGGCCGAGCCGGACTGCGAGGCGACGGAGCTCCACGCCTGCGTGATCGCCTGCCCGGACGGGAACGTGAACCTCAGAGACCAGCCGTTGATCGGGCCCGAGGAGGTGTTCTTCACGGTGACGTTGGCGGTGAAGCCGGTGTTCCACTGGTTGACGGCGTAGGTGACCTGGCAACCGGCGCTCGGCGGGGTGGTGGGGGTCACCGGGGGCGTCGTCGGGGTGACCGGCGGGGTGGTTGGCGTGACCGGCGGCGTCGTCGTCACGGGCGGGACCTGGCCGAAGGCCGAGGCGATCGCGTCGTAGGCCGGCTTCGTGGCGTACCCGTCGTCCCAGACCAGCGCCGCGCCCTGGCCAGGGAACGTGCCGGGGACCCAGGAGTACTTGTCGGTGATGCCCCAGAGGGTCACGCCCTGGCAGCGGGTGACGCCGAGGCAGGCCTGGAACACCTTCTTGTAGTCGGCTGCCTGGGTGGCCAGCTTGGTGGCGTCGGCCGGGGTCGCCATGCGGATGTCGAGCTCGGTGATCCGGACGTCGACGCCGAGGTCCGCGAAGCGCTGGAGGTTGGCCTTCAGGTCCGAGGGCACCTGCCCGATGATCAGGTGGGCCTGGAACCCGACGCAGTCGATCGGGACGCCGCGGGCCTTGAAGTCCTTGACCAGGTTGTAGATCGCGGTGCTCTTCGCGTTGATGCCGTCGGTGTTGTAGTCGTTGATGCAGAGCTTGGCGGCCGGGTCCGCCGCCCGGGCGGTCCTGAACGCCGTCTCGATGTAGCCGTCACCGAGCTTCTGCTGGAACGGCGACGACGCGCGGCGCGAGCCGTTGTCGTCGAACGCCTCGTTGACCACGTCCCACGCGACGACCTTCCCCTGGAAGTGGGTCGCGACGTTGGTGATGTGGTTGGTCATGGCGGACTGCAGGGCCGTGCCGGACAGGTTGGTGACCCAGCCGGGCAGCTGGGAGTGCCAGACGAGCGTGTGGCCGTAGAGCTTCTTGCCGCTGGTCGCGGCGTAGGCGGCCACCTGGTCGCCGGCGCCGTAGCTGAACGAGTTCTGGGACGGCTCGGTGGCGTCCCACTTCATGGCGTTCTCGGGGACGACGAGCGTGAACTCGCTGTCGGCGACGGACTTGTAGCCCGACTCGGAGAGCTTGTCGGGTGCGAGCGCGAAGCCGATGTCCTTGCCGGCCGCGGTGGCCAGGTCCTTGAGGGTCGATGCCGCCTGGGCGGGGATCGCGACGGCGGCGCCGACGGCGATGGTCGCAGCGAGGGCGACGGCCGCGGTGCGCAGTGCCGAGCGCCGGGTGGTGGGTACGACAGGCATGGGGGTCCTCCTCGTTGAGCCGGTGCCGGATCGCAGAGTGGTCGCCGCAGGCCCGGGGCCGCGAGGTGCCGAAGCGTTTCAGTCGTGCCGGAGCGGGTGTTTTCGATACCGCCGCGGAACAGGGGCGGTCGACAACGCGTTGAGATAGATACGTTTGCATGGACCGCGGGTGACCAGAGGGGCAGTCGATGGACGACGGAGCACGAGAGCTCCCCGGCGCACGCGAGGCCGCCGAGGCGTGGGAGTCGTTGTTCCGTGCCCAGGTCGCCCTCATGCGCAGGTTCCAGCGCGACGACGTCTGGGGCGAGCTGACCATCCGGGAGTACGACGTCCTCTTCACGCTCTCCGGCTGCCCGGACGGCACGGCGCGGCTCAAGGACCTCGGCGAGGGCAGCCTGCTCACGCAGCCCAGCCTGTCGCGGATGGTCGAGCGGCTCGAGGCCGCCGGGCTCGTGCAGCGAGGTCCGGTCCTCGGCGATGCCCGCGGCGTCGCCGTCAGCCTGACCGCCGAGGGGTCGCGCGTGCAGCGGGAGATCGGGCGGCGGCACGTGCGCTCGATCCGGCGGTTCGTCGGCGGGGCCCTGGACAGCGACGAGCTGGCGACGTTGCAGCGGCTCACCGACAAGCTGCGCGCGGCACAGGCCGGGATCCCGGACCCGTCGCCGGCCGCCGCCGTCAGACCCTGAGCGCCCGCAGCTCCGCGGCGACCACGGTCGGCACGGGACGCGCGGCGGGGTCCTCCGCGGTCATCGCGCGCAGCAGACGCGTCCAGTCCCGACCGACGTGCTCCGGGATGCGGACCGGCTCGAGCAGGCGGGCCAGGGCGCTGCTCAGCGGGTCACCCGGGTACGCGCGCTCGCCCGTGAGGCACTCGAGCAGGACGAGGCCCAGGGAGTAGACGTCGCTCGCCGGCCCCGCGGCGGCGCCCAGCGCCTGCTCGGGGCTCTGGTAGCCCGCCGTGCCCGACGTCCCGGGCTGGGTCGCGGCGGCGTGGACGGTGGTCACCGCGATGCCGAAGTCGGCGAGCACCACCGGGAGCCACGGCGCGTCCCGGTGGCCGCTCTCGGCGCGGTCCGTGGCGACGAGCACGTTGGAGGGCTTGACGTCGCGGTGCACGACGCCCGCGGCGTGGGCGTGGTCGAGCGCCAGGGCGAGCTGCCGTCCCACGTCGGCCACGTACCCCGGGGCCAGCGGCCCGTCCGCGATGGTGTCGCGCAAGGTCCGGCCGTCGACGAGCTCCATGACGAGGAACGCGACCGGGCCGACGTCCGGCAGCACGTCGGCGCCGACGTCCAGCAGCGCGACGAGGCTCGGGTGCGCGAGCGAGGACAGCACGCGCGCCTCGTGCGCGTAGCGGCGGATCTCGTCCGGCGAGGCCGAGCCGATGGCGAACAGCTTGAGCGCGACCGCGCGGTGGAGGCGCTCGTCCGTGGCGCGGAACACCTCGCCCGACCCGCCCCGCCCGAGCTGCTGCTCCAGGTGGTAGCGCCGACCGAGCGCGGGGCTCGCCGGCGAGTGGGACACGGGCAACGGCACGAGGGACCTGTCTGTGAGGTGAGGGGCAACCACGACGGTAGAAGTGCACCGCGGAGCGCGCACGTCGGCCGAGGTCGGACGGCGCCAAACGGGTGACGCGACCGGTAAAGCGTTTGCAGCGATATGCAAGCGACTTGCAGCCGAGCGACGTAGAGTGACGAGCATGTCACGGCGACTCGCAGAGGTAGCACGCAAGGTCGGCGTCTCCGAGGCGACCGTCAGCCGCGTGCTCAACGGTAAGCCCGGCGTCTCGGAGTCCACGCGGGAGGCCGTGCTCACGGCGCTCGACGTGCTCGGCTACGAGCGACCGACCAAGCTGCGCGGCGAGCGTGCCCGCTTGGTCGGGCTCGTCCTGCCCGAGCTGCAGAACCCGATCTTCCCCGCGTTCGCGGAGGTGGTCGGCGGGGCGCTCGCGCAGCAGGGCTTCACGCCCGTGCTGTGCACGCAGACCGCCGGCGGGGTATCCGAGGCGGACTACGTGGAGCTGCTGCTCGGGCAGCAGGTCTCGGGCATCGTCTTCGCCGGCGGCCACTACGCGCAGCGCGACGCGACGCACGGGCACTACGAGCGGCTCACGGGCCGCAACCTGCCGGTCGTCCTGATCAACGCCTCGATCGAGGAGCTCCCGTTCCCCCGGGTGTCGTGCGACGACGAGGTGGCGATCGAGCAGGCGGTGGGCCACCTGGCCTCGCTGGGCCACACGAAGATCGGCCTGGTCCTGGGCCCGATCGACCACGTGCCCTCCGAGCGCAAGCTCCGGGCCGCGCAGGCGATCACCCAGCGGCTGGGGCTCGAGCTCGGCGCCCACCAGGTGGTCCGCAGCGCCTACTCGCTGGAGAGCGGACAGGCGGCGGGCAACCGGCTTCTGCGAGAGGGGGTCACCGGCATCGTCTGCGCGAGCGACCCGCTGGCCCTCGGCGTGATCCGGGCCGCCCGGCGCGCGGGCCTGCGGGTTCCCGACGACATCTCGGTGGTCGGGTACGACGACTCCGCGTTCATGAGCTGCACCGAGCCGCCGCTGACCACCGTGCGTCAGCCCATCGAGCCGATGGGCCGGGCGGCGATCGACCTGCTGGTCAGCCAGATCCACGGGGGAGCGGTGCCCCAGGACGAGCTGCTGTTCGAGCCCGAGCTCGTCGTGCGCGGCTCGACCGGCCCGGCTCCCGCGCAACCGGTCGCGGTCGCGAGCTGAACCCGAGCACGGCGCGCTGGCCCCGTTCCGCCCGTCCGGGCGGGGCGGGGCCTTCGTCGTGAAGGGCGCTCATCGAGATTCGATGGCGTCTCGGTCACACTTCGATAACTGTCCTGTCAGTTTCTTGCGTGGTTCTCGTCGCGTCCTTTAGTGTCTGGAACGCGACATCGACGTCTCGTGGTGGTCCTCCGGGCCGCGGAGCTCGTCGCGGCCGCCGAGAGACCGGACAGCCGGCCCGTCGACGACGACGGCCCACGAGAGACGAGACCCGAGTGGCGCAGGCTCAGCCGCAGACCGACCCGCAGTGGTGGCGTGGCGCAGTGATCTACCAGGTCTACCCGCGCAGCTTCGCCGACGGGAACGGGGACGGCACCGGCGACCTGGCGGGCCTGCGGGCGCACCTGCCGTACCTGCGGGACCTCGGCGTCGACGCGATCTGGGTGACGCCCTGGTACGTGTCCCCGCTCGCGGACGGCGGGTACGACGTGGCCGACTACCGCGCCATCGACCCGGCGTTCGGCACGCTGGAGGAGGCCGAGCAGGTCATCGAGGAGGCGCTGGCCCTCGGGATCCGGACCATCATCGACGTCGTCCCCAACCACGTGTCCGACCAGCACGAGTGGTTCCAGGCGGCCCTGGCCGCCGGGCCCGGCTCGCCGGAGCGACAGCGGTTCTGGTTCCACCCCGGCAAGGGCGAGCAGGGCGAGCAGATCCCGACGCACTGGGTCTCCGACTTCCAGGGCAGCACGTGGACGCGCACGACGAACCCCGACGGCACTCCGGGCGAGTGGTACCTGCACCTCTTCGCGCCGCAGCAGCCCGACCTGAACTGGTCGCACCCGGAGGTCGTCGAGGAGTTCGAGTCGGTGCTCCGGTTCTGGTTCGACCGGGGCGTCGCCGGGATCCGCATCGACTCGGCCGCGCTGCTGGTCAAGGACGCCTCCCTGCCCGAGGTCCCGCCGCAGCCGGGACCGGGTGCGCACCCGCACGTCGACCGCGACGAGCTGCACGACGTCTACCGGGGCTGGCGCGCCGTGGCCGACTCGTACGAGGGCACGCGCGTTCTCGTCGGCGAGGTCTGGCTGCAGGACAAGGTGCGCTTCGCGCAGTACCTGCGTCCCGACGAGATGCACACCGCCTTCAACTTCGACTTCATGGCCCGTCCCTGGGACGCCAAGGAGATGCGGGAGTCGATCGACATCACGCTGGCCGCGCACGGCCCCGTCGGGGCACCGGCCACCTGGGTGCTCTCGAACCACGACGTGACGCGACCCGTGACACGGTACGGGCGCGACGACACGTCGTTCGCGTTCACGGCCAAGCGGTTCGGTACGCCGACCGACCTGACCGTCGGCCTGCGCCGGGCTCGCGCCGCCGCCCTGCTCACGGCGGCCCTGCCGGGCTCGCTGTACCTCTACCAGGGGGACGAGCTCGGGCTGCCTGAGGTCGAGGACCTCCCGCTCGACGTGCTCCAGGACCCGATGCACTTCCGGTCCGAGGGTGTCGACCCCGGCCGCGACGGCTGTCGCGTGCCGATGCCCTGGGCCGGCTCGTCGGCCCCCTACGGATTCAGCCCCGACGGCACCACCGCGCAGCCCTGGCTGCCGCAGCCGGCCGCTTGGGCGGACCTGACCGTCGCGGCGCAGGAGGCCGACCCCGCGTCGACCCTGCACCTCTACCGCGACCTGCTGGCGATCCGTCGGTCCGAGCCCGCCCTGGGCGACGGACCGATGACGTGGATCGACTCCGCCGACGACGTGCTCGCGTTCGCCCGTGGCGACCTCGTGTGCATCGTCAACCTGGGCGACGAACCCGCCGTCCTGCCCGCCCACACCGACGTCCTGCTCGCGAGCTCCCCGCTCGTCGCAGGTCTGCTGCCGCGCGACACCGCCGCGTGGCTGCGCACCCCCGCCTGACCCGACCGCACCATCCGCTAGACCCGCAGTGATCCCGACCGCAGAACACGATCGCGACCTGGCACTCTGTCAGGGGCGTTCCCTCACGAAGGAGTGACGATGAGGTCCTCACGCACCACCGCGCTCACCATGGCCGGTGTGCTCTCGATCGGCCTGCTGGCCGCGTGCAGCGACGACACGCCCTCGGGCGACTCGTCGTCCGCCGGCGGCGACCAGGTCACCATCACGGTCGCCGGCCTGCAGCCCGGCGCCGAGCAGACGGCTGTGGACGCGCTGAACGAGCGCGTCAAGCAGTTCGAGGAGAAGTACCCCGACATCAAGATCGAGACGCAGGAGTACAACTGGCTGGCGTCGACCTTTGCGGCCGACCTCGCCGGTGGCACCCTGCCCGACGTCTTCGAGGTGCCGGCCACGGACACCAAGGTGCTCATCCAGAACGGCCAGATCGCCGACATCGACGAGCAGGTCAAGGAGCTCTCGTACGCGAACGACTTCAACAAGGAGGTCCTCGCGGCGGGCCTCAGCGACGACGGCAAGGTCTACGCCGTCCCCGCCAAGTCGATCTACGCGGTCGCGCTGCACTACAACCGCAAGCTGTTCACGGACGCCGGGCTCGACCCCGACAAGCCGCCGACGACGTGGGACGAGGTCCGCGCCGACGCCAAGACCATCCACGACAAGACCGGCGTGCCGGGCTACGCCATGATGGCGCTCGACAACGCGGGTGGCTGGCAGCTGACGGCCGCGGCGTACTCGCGCGGCGGTCGCACCCAGGTGCTGGACGGCGACCAGTACAAGGCCACGCTGACGGACCCCGCCGTCAAGGAGTCGCTGGAGTTCCTCGGCGACCTGAAGACGGACGGCTCGCTGCTGGAGAACTCCCAGCTGGGCTGGGGCGACATCAACGAGGGCTTCGCGGCCGGCCAGTTCGCCATGTACACCTCGGGCTCCGACATCTACACCGCGCTGGTGCAGAACAACGGGGTCACCGCGGACAACCTGGACTACGGGCTGACCGCGCTCCCCAACGAGGGGGACGACTCGGGCACGCTCGGCGGTGGCACCTACGCCGCCGTCGCGCCGCAGGCGTCGGACGAGGAGAAGGACGCCGCCGTCAAGTGGATCGACTTCTGGTACCTGTCCAAGCTGGTCGACCAGGACCAGGCCGTGGCGGACGCCAAGATCCTCGCGGAGCAGACGCCCCCGCAGGCCGTGGGCACCCCGACGCTCCCGATCTTCAGCAAGGAGCAGTACGAGACGTCGCTCGGCTGGATCAAGGACTACGTCAACGTCCCGCTCGACCACATGACGGGCTACACCGACGTCATGTTCACCCAGCCGGTCATCCCTGAGGCCGCTCGCGCGACGCAGGAGACCTACGGACTGCTGTTCCCGATCGTGCAGGCCGTGATGACCGACCCCAGCGTCGACCTGGACCAGCTCCTCGCTGACGCTAACACGCAGTCGCAGGCCCTGATCGACCAGGCGGGCTGACGTCGTGGGGGTGCCCGGTCCGGGTCCGTCCCCGGACCGGGCACCCCGCCGTCTCCCGCTGGCACGTTCCTGACGATCTGTACCGAGAGAAGGACCGCATGACCACCGACACCGTCGTCGAGCGACCGACGAGGAGACGCTCTCCGGCCACCTGGGTCCGTGGCGGCGGGCTGAGCACCCTCGTGTTCGCGCTGCCGATGCTGGTGATCTTCGGGGTGTTCTCCTGGGCGCCCATCGTCAAGGCCGTCGTGATGAGCTTCCAGAAGACGAACCTCATCGTGACGTCGTGGGTCGGGCTCGAGAACTTCCAGCGGGTGTTCGCCGACCCCGTGCTGCCGATGGCCGTCCGCAACACCGCCTACTTCGCGCTGCTGGCGCTCCTCTTCGGCTACCCCGTGCCGCTCGTCGCCGCGGTCCTCATGAGCGAGGTGCGCCGCGCCAAGGGCCTCTACTCGGCCCTGGCCTACCTGCCCGTCGTCGTCCCGCCGGTGGTCGCCGTCCTGCTGTGGAAGTTCTTCTACGACCCGCGGCCCGAGGGCGTGTTCAACACGATCATCGGCTACGTCGGGATACCCCCCCAACCCTGGTTGCAGAGCGCGACGTCGGCCATGCCGTCCCTCGTGCTGGAGGCCACCTGGGCCGCGGCCGGCGGCACGGTGATCATCTACCTCGCCGCGCTGACCTCCGTGCCCACCGAGCTGTACGACGCCGCCGAGGTCGACGGCGCCTCGGTCTGGGGCAAGATCTGGCACGTCACGATGCCGCAGCTGCGCGGCGTCCTGCTCATCACCTTCATCCTGCAGATCATCGGGACGGCGCAGGTGTTCCTCGAGCCGTACCTGTTCACCGGCGGTGGTCCCGCGAACGCGACGATCTCCGTGCTCCTGCTGGTGTACCGGTACGCGTTCCAGAACAGCCTCGGCGGGAACTACGGCATGGCGACGGCGCTGTCGCTCATGCTCGCCGTGTTCCTCGCGGTGATGTCCCTGATCTACTTCCGCCTCACGCGCAGCTGGAGCACCTCGTGACGACGACCACCCCGTCCCTGCCGGAGGCGGTGCTCCCCGACGAGGTCCCGACCGGACCCGCCGAGGGCGTGAAGACGCCGCCTCCCGAGGAGGACCGCACCGCGGTCTCCACCTCCGACTGGCGGCGCCCCCGCGTGCGGCGCACCTGGAACACGATGCACGTGCTCCTGCTGATCCTGCTGATCGTCTGGTGCGTCGGGCCGCTCCTGCTGCTCGGCAAGTTCGCCATCACGCCGACGCAGGACATCCTGCGCACCCCGCTCGCGATCTTCCCGAACGGCGTCAAGTGGTCGAACCTCCACGAGGCGTGGTACGACATCAACATCAGCAAGTACTTCGTCAACACCGTCGTGCTGGCGGCGGGGTCGTGGGCCTCGCAGATGCTGGTCGCGACGACCGGCGGGTTCGTGCTCTCGGTGCTGCGGCCGCGGTGGGCCCGCTACGCCCAGGGTCTCGTCCTCGCGACCCTGTTCGTGCCGGCGGTCGTCCTCCTGGTGCCGCTCTACCTGATCATCCTGCACCCGCCCCTGATCGATCACTCGCTGGTCAACTCGTACTGGGCGGTGTGGCTCCCGGCAGGCGCCAGCGCGTTCAACGTCGTCCTGGTCGCCCGGTTCTTCGACAACCTGCCGCGCGAGATCTTCGAGGCCGCGCGGGTGGACGGCGCCGGGCCCTTCCGGCTCTTCTGGTCGATCGTGCTGCCCATGAGCAAGCCGATCCTCGGCGTGGTGTCCGTATTCGCGGTCATCGCGTCGTGGAAGGACTTCCTCTGGCCGCTGCTGGTCCTGCGCAACCCGGACCTGCAGCCGCTGTCCGTGCGCCTGCCGTCGCTGGAGGCGACCACCGACAAGGGGACGCTGATGGCCGCCTACGCGATCGCGACCGTCATCCCGATCCTCATGTTCCTGGTCTTCCAGCGCATGTTCCTGCGCGGAGCCGGGCTCGGAGGAGCCGTCAAGGGCTGAGCGTCCGCACTGTTCGCCCGTCCGACGCCCGGTGGTGCACGTCGCCGCCGGGCGTCGGTGCGCTTTCTGACACCGCGTCTCGACAATCTCACGGGCCGGTCGGGTCGCTCGCCACGGGGGCGCCGCGCGGCCGGTGCGATGATCGGACGGTGGCCCCTGACACCGCTGTGAGCACCCGTACGCCCTCGTCCGAAGCCAGCCCCGCCGCGCCGTACGACGCGCTGCTGCTCTTCTCCTTCGGCGGTCCGGACGGTCCCGACGACGTGCTGCCGTTCCTGCGCAACGTCACCGCCGGCAAGAACATCCCCGACGAGCGCCTCGCGGTCGTCGCCGAGCACTACCACCACTTCGGGGGCGCCAGCCCGATCAACGGGCAGAACCTCGCGCTGCAGAAGGCGCTCGCCGACGAGCTGGCCCGCCGGGGGATCGACCTGCCGGTGCTGTGGGGCAACCGCAACTGGGAGCCGTACACCCGCGACGCCCTGGCAGCGGCATACGCGGACGGCGCCCGGCGAATGGTCGCGCTGGTGACCAGCGCCTATTCGTCGTACTCCGGCTGCCGCCAGTACCGGGAGAACCTCTGGGCCTCGCTCGACGAGCTCGGCCTCGACGTGGGGCTCGGCGAGGGCGAGCACCCGCTGGTCGTCGACAAGGTGCGCTCCTACTTCAACCACCCCGGCTTCGTGCAGGCGAACGTCGACGCGGTGACCGAGGCGTTCGAGTCGTTGGGCCGCGACGCCCGCCTGGTGTTCGTCACGCACTCCATCCCGGACACGATGGAGGAGGCGTCGACGGTCAGCGGCGCGTCCTACAGCGCCCAGCACCTCGACGTCGCCGCGACGGTCGCCGCGGCGGTGCAGGAGCGGCTGGGTCGCCCGGTGACCTGGGACCTCACGTACTGCTCGCGCTCGGGGCCGCCGAGCCAGCCCTGGCTCGAGCCCGACGTCAACGACCACCTCGGCGCCCTCGCGGCCGACGGCGTGCAGGCGGTGGTGCTGTCGCCGATCGGGTTCATCTCCGACCACATGGAGGTCGCGTTCGACCTCGACACCGAGGCGCTGGCCACGGCGGCCGAGCTCGGGATCGCGGCGGTCCGCGCCGACACGGTCGGGACGCGTGAGCCGTTCGTCCGCGGGCTCGTCGACCTCGTGGTCGAGCGGGCCGCGCTGGCCCGCCACGACGACGCGTCCGGCGCGGCGCCCGTCACGGACGACGTCGCGGCCGACGCCGCCGCCCGGCCCGTGAACGAGGCGACGGTCGGCGACCTGCCGCCGTGGCGGTCCGTGTGCCGCCCGGGCTGCTGCCAGATGCGCGCCGGCCAGCCCACCGGCATCCCCGCCGCCTGCTCGACCGACCCCCGGTCCTGACCACCACACCCTTGGAGCACCCGCGATGACGCACGACGCCGAGACCCTCAATGCCACCGTCCGGTACACGATGTGGACCGTCTTCGCGCTCGAGGAGGTGCTGCCCGAGGACGACGACGAGCGCGCCGAGCTCATCGCCGCTGCGCAGGCGGCGGTCGCCGACGACGGGCTCGTGATCCGCGGCTGGTACGACGTCGCCGGGCTGCGCGCGGACGCCGACCTCATGGTGTGGTGGCACGCCGAGACGATCGAGGAGGTACAGGGCGCCTACCAGCGGCTGCGCGCCAGCGACCTCGGTCGCCACCTGCTGCCCGTGTGGTCGGTGGTGGGCCTGCACCGGCCCGCCGAGTTCAACCGGTCGCACGTCCCTGCGTTCCTCGCGGGTGAGCCGGCCGGCGACTACATGACCGTGTACCCGTTCGTCCGGTCGTACGACTGGTACGTGCTGCCCGAGGACGACCGGCGGCGCATGCTCGTCGAGCACGGCCAGGCCGCCCGCGGGTACGCCGACGTCCGCGCCAACACCGTCTCGGCGTTCGCGCTCGGCGACTACGAGTGGATCCTCGCGTTCGAGGCGCCGGAGCTGCACCGGATCGTCGACCTCATGCGCGACCTGCGCGCCACCGACGCCCGCCTGCACGTGCGCGAGGAGGTGCCGTTCTACACCGGCCCGCGCGTGACGCTCGAGACCTGGGCGGACCGCCAGCCCCGAGGCTGAGCCTGCGGTGACATCATCGAGGGATGGTCGATCTGGCGGGTACCTGGCGGTTCACGGCGCTCGAGGGTGCCGAGGTCGAGGGGCCGCGACGCGCGACGCCGTGGCTGACGTTCGACGGTGACGGTGTGGTGTTCGGCATGGCCGGCATCAACCGGGTGCGCGGCACCTGGGTGCTGGACGGGGACACGCTGACCTTCGGGCCGGTGGTCTCGACGCTCATGGCCGGTCCGCCGGACGCCATGGCCTGCGAGCAGCAGGTGTTCCGGCTGCTGGGCGAACCCGTCACGGTGACGACGCCCGACGACCAGACCCTCGCGCTGGCGGGCGCGGGGTCCGCCCGCCTGGTCAAGGACCCGACCGCGGGCGACCGGCCGGTCTGACCGCCGTCAGGCGGCGGCCGCGAGCCCGGGCCAGCGCTCGGCGACCTGCGTCAGGGTGTGCACGCGGGTGGCCACGTCGTAGGCGGTCCCGGTGATCATGAGCTCGTCGGCGCCGGTGCGCTCGACCAGTGCGGCGAGCTCCTCGACGGCCCGGTCGGCGGTCGTGGCGACCTGGGTGCCGGGGACCCGGGCGAAGAAGTCGGCGGCGGCGGCGGGATCGAGCGCGGCGAGCTCACGAGCGGCGGCCTCGGGGGACACGATCGGCCCGAGCGGCCGACCCGTGCGCAGCGAGAGGGCCATGACGCGGCTGGGACCGGACAGGTAGGCGGCCTCGTCGTCGGAGTCGGCCACCAGGACCGACGCGGAGACCATGAGGTGGGGCGCGTCGAGCACGGGCGACGGGCGGAAGGCGCGGCGGTACGCGGCAGCGGCCTCGAGGGTGTGCCCGGTGTTGAAGTGGTGCGCGTAGCTGAACGGGAGGCCCAGCGAACCGGCCAGCTCGGCGCTGAACGAGCTCGAGCCCAGCAGCCAGACCTGCGGCGTCGACGTCGCGGCCGGCGTGGCGGACAGCCGGGTCGCCCGCAGGGACGGCGGACGGCCCGGCAGCTGCTGGCCGAGCAGGGCGAGGACGTCGATCACCTCGGCCGGGAAGTCCTCGGCACCCAGGCCCTCGACGGTGCGTCGCAGGGCGGCCGCCGTCATGGGGTCGGCGCCGGGGGCGCGGCCGATGCCGAGGTCGATGCGACCCGGGTGCAGCGCCTCGAGCATCGCGAACTGCTCGGCCACCACGAGCGTCGGGTGGTTGGGCAGCATGACGCCGCCGGAGCCGACGCGGATGCGCCTCGTCGCGGCGGCGAGGTGGGCGAGCAGGACGCCGGGCGACGTGGAGGCGACCGCGGGCATCGCATGGTGCTCCGCGACCCAGAACCGTGCGTACCCCGCGGCGTCGGCGGCGCGGGCCAGGGTCCTCGTCGCGGCGAGCGCGTCGGCGGACGACTGTCCGACGGCGACGGGCGAGGTGTMGAGCACGGACAGGGGCACGGGGTTCGGACGAGTCACCTCGTCAGCAACACCCGCGCGCCCGTCCGTACTCCCCGTGCTCGGGATCAGGGGGAGATCAGGGGTAGAGGCCCCGGATCTGGTGCGCCTCGGCGACGCGGCGCACCCCGATGGTCAGGGCAGCGTCGCGCAGCGAGATGCCCTCCGCCCCGGCGAGTGCCGCGACCGCCCGGTGCGCCGACACCATGCGGTGCTCGAGGCGGTCCTCGATCTCCTGCTCGGTCCACCAGTAGGCCTGGTTGGCCTGCACCCACTCGAAGTACGACACGACGACGCCGCCGGCGTTGGCCAGGATGTCGGGCACGACGACGACGCCGCGCTCGGCGAGCACCCGGTCGCCCTCGTGCGTCGTCGGCCCGTTGGCGGCCTCGACCACCCAACGGGCCTTGACCCGTCCGGCGGCCTCGGCGTCGAGCACGCCCTCGACGGCCGCGGGGATGAGCACGTCGACGTCGAGCGCGAGGAGCTCCGTGTTGTCGATGGGGGAGCCGCCCTCGTAGCCGGTGACCGTCCCGGTGGCCTCCACGTGCCGCACCAACGCGACGATGTCGAGGCCGTCGCTGTTCATCACGCCGCCCTGCTCGTCGCTCACCGCGACCACGCGCGTACCGGCGTCGTGCAGGAACCGGGCGGCGTGCGACCCGACCTTGCCGAAGCCCTGCACCGCCGCGCTGACCTCGTCGAGCCGGACGCCGGCGTCGCCGAGCGCGGCCGCGGCCGAGTGCACGACGCCGCGCGAGGTGGCGGTCGCGCGTCCGAGCGAGCCGCCGACCGCCAGGGGCTTGCCGGTGGTCACGGCGGGGATGGTGTAGCCGAGGTTCACCGAGTACGTGTCCATGACCCACGCCATGGTCTGCTCGTTGGTGCCGATGTCCGGGGCCATGATGTCCCGCTCCGGGCCGATGATCGGCATGATCTCGCTGGTGTAGCGCCGCGTCACGCGCTCGAGCTCGGCCTGCGAGTACAGCCGGGGGTCGATGGTGACGCCGCCCTTGGCCCCGCCGTAGGGGACGTCGACGACGGCGCACTTCCAGGTCATCCACATGGCGAGCGCCCGTACCTCGTCGACGTCGACGGAGGACGAGTAGCGCAGCCCGCCCTTGCCCGGGCCGCGGGAGATGTTGTGCTGCACGCGGTACCCGGTGAAGAGCTCGATCTCGCCGTTGTCCCGACGCAGGGGGACAGCGACGTTCATCTCGCGCCGGGGTGTGGCGAGCATGCGGTGGAGCCCCTCGGGGTAGCCGAGGATCTCGACGGCCCCGGCGAGCTGTGCCTGGGCGGTGGCGAGGGGCGTGGTCTGCTGCGGGGTCTCCGCTGTGAGGTCCGTCACGTGCCCACCTTGTCACCGCGAGGCCCGCGCGCACGTCAGGCCCGAGGAGCGAGCCGGGCGTGTCCGAGGGGCGGGCAGGACGATGTGGCGCGAACAGGACGAACGAGCCTGCGACGGGCTTGACGACGGAGCCGCCGAGGCGCTCACCGACGCGTCGGCACGCAACCGGGCGACGGACGTCGCACGGACGTCGCGGACAGCAGAGACTGGCCTCGGGCCGAGACCCGGTCCACCCCCAGGACGAGGAGAACCCATGTCGACGACAGGCGACGTCACCGAGGACGCGGTCCGACTGGCCCGCAGCTGGCTCTCGGCGACGGCGGAGGGCCAGACAGCCACGGAGCGCCGGACCACCGGTCGGCTGGCGGCCCTCGTCGCCGACCCCGCCGGGCTCGAGCTTGCGGTGCGGTTCGTCGACCGGGTGGCGCGCCCGCAGGACGTGCGAGTGGCGGCACGGGAGCTCGCCGGTCTGACGTCGGGAGCGGCCGCCGGCTTCCTCGGCCCGCTCGACCGGGCGATGCTCGGCGTCGGTGCCCGCGTGGCGTCGGGGCTGCCGAACGTGGTCGTCCCCGCCGCCCGGCAGCGGCTCCGCAGCCTCGTGGGCCACCTCGTCGCCGACGACGGCCCGGGCCTGGCCAGGCACCTCGCCGCGACCCGGGCGGAGGGCTTCCGGCTCAACCTCAACCTGCTGGGCGAGGCGGTCCTCGGGGAGCGGGAGGCGACCGCCCGCCTGGCGCGCGTGCAGGCCCTGGTCGAGCGGCCCGACGTCGACTACGTCTCCGTCAAGGTGTCAGCCGTGGCGAGCCAGCTGTCCACGTGGGACACCGAAGGCAGCGTCGGCCGGGTGGTCGAGCGACTGCGGCCGCTCTACCTGACCGCGGCCCGGCGCGGCACGTTCCTCAACCTGGACATGGAGGAGTACCGCGACCTGACGCTGACGCTGCGGGTGTTCGAGCGGCTGGTGTCGGACCCCGCGCTCCTCGACGCGGAGGCGGGCATCGTCCTGCAGGCGTACCTGCCGGACGCGGCGGACGCGCTCGACGAGCTCACCGCCATCGCGCAGGAGCGCCGGGAGGCGGGCGGTGCGCGGCTCAAGGTCCGGCTGGTCAAGGGCGCCAACCTGGCGATGGAGCAGGTCGAGTCGGAGCTGCACGGCTGGCCGCAGGCGCCGTACGGCTCGAAGGCCGAGGTCGACGCCGCGTACCTGCGCCTGGTGGGCCGCGCGCTCGACCCGGAGCGGACGTCGGCGCTGCGCGTCGGCGTCGCGAGCCACAACCTCTTCCACGTCGCGGCCGCGCACCTGATCGCCCAGCAGCGCGGCGTCGCGGAGGCCCTCGACATCGAGATGCTGCAGGGCATGGCCCCCGCCCAGGCGCGCGCGGTCCGCGACGAGGTCGGCGCGGTCCTGCTCTACACGCCCGTGGTCGCGCGCGACGACTTCGACGTCGCCATCTCCTACCTGGTGCGCCGACTCGAGGAGAACTCGGCCAGCCAGAACTTCCTGCACGCGCTCTTCGCCCCGGGCGAGGCCATGGACGCGCAGGAGGAGGCGTTCCGCGTGGCCTTCCGCGACCGCGACGAACCGTCGACGGCCGCTCGCCGCGTCGCCCGACCGTTCGCCGACGCCCCGAGCACGGGCGGTTTCGCGAACACGCCCGACACCGACCCCGCGGTCGGCGTGGCCCGCGCGTGGGCGCGGGGGGTCGTGGACCGCGACGTGCCGACGCCGGCCGGGGCGATCGAGGTCACGACGACCGACGAGGTCGACGCCGTGGTCGCACGAGCCGCAGCCGCCCTGCCCGCCTGGGCCGCGACGCCGCCGGCGGAGCGCGCCCGCGCCCTGCACGCCGTCGCGGTCGCGCTCGAGGACGCGCGGGCCGACCTGGTCTCCACGATGGTCCACGAGGCCGGCAAGACCGTCGCCGAGGCCGACCCCGAGGTGAGCGAGGCCGTCGACTTCGCGCGCTACTACGCCGACCGCGCCGCCGACCTCGCCGACGGCGTCGTGCCCGGCGCCGTGCACAGGCCGGACGGCCTCACGGTGGTCACGCCGCCGTGGAACTTCCCGGTGGCCATCCCGGTCGGGTCGGTGCTCGCCTCGCTGGCGGCCGGGAGCCCGGTGCTGGTCAAGCCGGCCCCGCAGACGCCGCGCTGCGGGCAGGCTGCGATGGCGGCGATCCAGCGCGGGCTCGACGCGGCCGGGGCACCCGCCGGGATCCTCACCGTCGTGCTCAGCCCCGAGGGGGACGTCGGGCGGCGCCTGATCACGCACCCCGACGTCGCTCGGGTCGTGCTCACCGGGTCGATCGAGACCGCCAGGCTGTTCGCCGGGTGGCGCTCCGACCTGGACGTCCTCGCCGAGACGTCCGGCAAGAACGCGCTGGTCATCACCCCGTCGGCGGACGTGGACCTGGCCGTCGCCGACCTGGTCCGCAGCGCGTTCGGGCACGCGGGCCAGAAGTGCTCCGCAGCGTCGCTCGCGATCCTCGTCGGCTCCGCGGGGCGGTCGGACCGGCTGCGCCGCCAGCTCGCGGACGCCGTCTCGTCGCTGCGTGTCGGGCCGGCGGCCGACCTGGGCACCGCGGTCGGGCCCCTCACCGAGACGGCGTCGGGCAAGCTGCTGCGCGCGCTGACGACCCTCGACGCGGGGGAGGCGTGGCTGGTGCAGCCGCGGCAGCTCGACGACGAGGGCCGGCTGTGGAGCCCCGGCGTGAAGTACGGCGTCGCCCCTGGTTCGTGGTTCCACACCACGGAGTGCTTCGGACCCGTGCTCGGCATCATGCGCGTGGAGACCCTCGACGAGGCCATCGACCTGCAGAACGCCGTCGCGTTCGGCCTCACGGGCGGTCTGCACTCCCTCGACGAGGCCGAGATCGACCACTGGCTGGAGCGCGTCGAGGTGGGCAACGCCTACGTCAACCGGCACATCACCGGGGCGATCGTGCGGCGGCAGCCGTTCGGCGGTTGGAAGGCGTCCGCCGTGGGCCCCGGCGCCAAGGCCGGGGGACCGCACTACGTCGCGCAGATCGGCCGGTGGCAGGACTCGCCCGAGGTCCCGCAGGACGACGCCGGCTGGCTCGCGTGGGCCGCGCGGGACGACGCGCGCGTGTGGGCCGACGACCTCGCCGTCGAGCACGACCCGTCCGGCCTGCGCGTCGAGGCGAACATCCTGCGCTACCGACCCGTCCCCGGCCTCGTGCTGCGGGTGGGGTCGGACGCCCGCGACCGGGACGTCGCGCGCGTGCGGCACGCCGCGTCGACGGCCGGGGTCCCGGTGACGGTGAGCGACGCCGCCGCGCAGTCGCACGCGGACTTTGCGGACCGGGTCCGCGCGGGCGTYGTCACCGGGCGGGTGCGGGTGATCGGGTCGGCGCCCGGGCTGCGCGAGGCGGCGGCCACCCGCGTCGGCGAGGTCACCGTGCTCGACGGGCCGGTGCTGGCCAGCGGTGCCCGGGAGCTGCTCACCGTCGTCCGGGAGCAGGCCGTGAGCCGCACGCTGCACCGCTTCGGCCACGTGCCGCCGGGGGCCAGCGGCGCCTGATCGGGGGTCGGTCGCGCGCCCGCACCGGTGACAGCGCCGCGGCCGACCCGCGTGCCCGGACGCGCGAGGGCCCGGTGGGATCACCCACCGGGGGCCCTCGCGACCGTTCGGGTCGCTCCCGCTACGCCGAGGCCCTGATGACCAGCTCGGGCGCGAAGATCAGCGGCGGCGACGGGGGCGCGCCGTTGAGCTGGTCGAGCAGCCGTGCGCCGGCGGCGCGCGCCATCGCGACGACGGGCTGGATGACGCTGGTCAGGGGAGGGGTGGTCGACGCCGCGACACCCAGGTTGTCGTACCCGACGACGGCGACGTCCCCGGGGACCTCCTTGCCGTGCTCCGCCAGCACGGTCAGCGCGCCCGCGGCCATGAGGTCGGAGGCGATGAAGATCGCGTCGATGTCGGGATGCTTCGCCAGCAGCTCACGCGCCGCGATCGTGCCCGAGGCCATCGTGAAGTCGCCGTGCACGACCGCGTCGTCGGCCATCCCGGCCGTGTGCATGGCGTTCCGCCACCCCGTGAGGCGGTCGATGCCGGCGGACATGTCGGCCGGACCGGCGATGGTGCCGATGCGTCGGCACCCTCGGTCGATGAGGTGCTGGGTGGCCAGGCGGCCGCCCTCGACGTTGTCGGTGTCGACGTACTGGACGTCGCGCTCGTCGGCGGACAGCGGCCGGCCGACGAAGACGTTGGGCACGTGCGAGATCTGCAGCGCCCGGTCCAGCTCGTCGTTGGCGTGGTGGGACACCACGATCGCCCCGTCGACGTGGCCGTTGCGCAGGTAGCGCACCGTGCGCTCGCTCTCGCCGGGACGGGCGATCACGAGGACCACCTGCATGTCGGAGTCGGCGAGCGAGGTGCTCAGGCCGTTGAGCGTGCCCGCGAAGAACGGGTCCGAGAGCACGCGCTCGTCCGGCTCCGGGACGACCAGCGCGATGGAGTCGGTGCGCTTGGTGACGAGCGAGCGCGCGGCGCGGTTCGGTGTGTAGCCGAGGTCGGCGACCGCGGCCTCGACCGAGGCGAGGGCCTCGGGAGACACGCGCAGACCGCCGTTGATGGCGCGAGAGGCTGTCGAGCGTGAGACACCTGCACGCTCGGCGACCTGCTCGAGCGTCGGCGCGGGGGGCCGCGCGGGGTCCACGTGGACCGGGATGTTGTCGACCACCGTTGGTCTTCCCTCCTGTGGCTGCCGGAGCAGCGATGACGAGCTGGTGACGGAGGACGGGGTGCCGGGGGAGCACCCCGCCCTCTCGTCTGCCGGACCTCGGGTCGGGGACGACCGCGACGTCAGGTCCCTGCTAGGGGACAGTCTGCGGGCTCAGCCCTTGACCGCGCCCTGCATGATGCCGGCCACGAGCTGACGGCCCGCGACGAAGAACAGGATGATCAGCGGGATGGTGGAGACCGTGACGCCCGCCATGATCAGGGACATGTCCTTGAAGTACGACGCCTGGAGCAGCTGGATGGCCACCGGGAGCGTCGGGTTCTGCGGTCCGAGGACGATGAACGGCCAGAAGAAGTTCGTCCACGAGGCGACGAACGTGAACAGGCCGAGCATGACGGCCGCAGGGCGCGCCGCCGGGAGGGCGATGTGCCAGAAGGTCCGGATCATCGAGGCGCCGTCCACGCGCGCGGCCTCGACCAGCTCGTAGGGCAGCGCCGACTCGAGGTACTGCGTCATCCAGAAGACACCGAACGCGGTGACCAGACCCGGGACGATGACGGCGATGAGCTTGCCGGTCCAGCCGAGCTGGGACATGAGGATGAACAGCGGGACGATGCCCAGCTGCGTCGGCACGGCCGTGGTGGCGATGACGAACACGAGAAGGGCGCTTCGGCCCTTGAAGCGCAGCTTCGAGAACGAGAAGCCGGCCAGCGTCGAGAACAGCACCACGGAGAGCGCGGTGACCGTGCCGACGACGATCGAGTTCGTGAGCGCCTTCCAGAACTGGATGTCGCCGTTCAGCACCTTGCCGACGTTGGTGAAGAACTCTCCCTGCGGGATCAGCGACGGGATCGGGTGCTGCGCGATGTACGCCGAGTTCGACGACGCGAGCAGGAACGCGTAGTACAGCGGCGCGATCGCCAGGACGATGGCCAGCGCGAGCAGGGTGTAGGTGACCCAGCCCGGGCGACGGTCGGAACCGGCGGCCGTGGAGCGGCTGCGCCCGGCGGCACGTGCGGCGCCGCGGCCGGCGGTCTGCCGGATGACCGGCAGCGAGGGGGCGCTCATCGGGAGACCTTCTTCCGCTTTGACGAGGTGTCGGACGAGATCCGCCGCGTGATCGAGAAGTTGATGATGCCGATCAGCACGATGATCAGGAACAGGATCCAGGCGACCGCGGACGCTCGTCCGAAGCTCTTCTGGTTGCCCCAGCCCAGCTCGTAGATGTACATGGTCGTCGTCATCCACTGGCGGCTCGGGCCACCCTGGCCGGTCTGGTCGAACAGGCGCGGCTCGTCGAAGATCTGCAGTCCGCCGATGGTCGACGTGATGACGACGAAGATGAGCGTCGGCCGCAGCATCGGGACCGTGACCGAGAAGAACTGCCGGACGCGCGTGGCACCGTCGAGGACGGCGGCCTCGTACAGGTCGCGCGGGATCGCCTGCATCGCGGCCAGCAGGATGAGGGTGTTGTACCCGGTCCAGCGGAAGTCGACCATCGTGGCGATGGCGACGTGGCTGGCGAAGACGTCCGCGTGCCAGCGGATCGGGTCGATGCCGACGTAGCCGAGCACCGTGTTGACGAGACCGTACTTGTCGGCGAACAGCTTGCCGAAGATGAGGCTGACCGCGACCGGCGCCACGACGTACGGCAGGAGCACGCCCATGCGCCAGAACGTCCGGGCGCGCAGGTTCGCGTCGAGGAGGGCCGCGAGCACGATCGCGATGATCAGCTGGGGGACCGTCGACAGGAAGAAGATGCTGAACGTGTTGCGGATGCTCTTCCAGAAGTTCGGCTCCTGGAGGACGAAGAGGTAGTTCTCGAACCCGACGAAGTCGCCCTTGCCGCCGATCAGGTTCCAGTCGTGCAGCGACACGACGGCGGTGTAGGCGAGCGGGAACAGGCCCGTCAGCGCGAACAGCAGGAAGAACGGGGAGATGTAGAGGTAGGGCGAGACCTTGACGTCCCAGCGACCGAGGGTCTGGCTGAACCCGACCCGGCGCGGCAGGCGCTCGGGGCCAGGCTGCGGACCGCGGTCCAGCTGAGGCGGGGTGGTGGAGGTGACCATCAGGAGTCCTTCGTGCTGGTGGGCAAGGAGCCTACGCTGGCGGGGCCGGGCCGATGGGTGACCCGGGCGACGATGCCCACGGCGCGGTTGGCCAGGATCTGGCCGGCCGGGGCGTTGTTGAAGAACGCGTTCGTGGAGCTGAGCAGCTCGTCCGAGGACAGCGCCTCGGTCTGGCTCGGGAACGTGCCCTTGTTCTTGTAGGCCTGGAGCTGCTGCTCCGGAGCCGTCAGCCAGGCGGCGAACTTCTTCGCCTCCTCGGTGTGCTTGCCCTGGGCGGGGACCGTCATGAACGAGCCGCCCCAGTTGCCGGCGCCGCCGGGGAAGACGTCCGCGATGTCCCAGCCGGTCACGCCGGCCGAGTTGCCCTCGATGACGCCGAGCATCCAGCCCGGGGCCAGCATGGTCGCGAAGCCGTCGTTCTGGAACGAGGCGGTCCAGTCGTCGGTCCACTGGCTGAGGTGGGCCGACAGGTTGTCGGTGACCGAGGCCGTGGTGACGGCGTCGTAGATGTCCTTCACCTCGGGGTTCGAGGCGGCGATGATCGTGCCGTCCTCGTCCTCGTAGGCGTTCTCGACCTGGTTGATCATGCCCTGGTAGATGGCGCCGGCGCCGTCGAAGAACGGCTTGCCCGAGGCGGCGGTGTACTGCTTGCCCACCTCGAAGTACTTGTCCCACGTGGCGTCCTTGCCACCGAGCAGCTCGGCGACGGCCGCGCGGTCGGTCGGGAGACCGGCGGCGGCGAACAGGTCGGAGCGGTACGCGATGGCCTCGGGGCCGATGTCGGTGCCGTAGCCGAGCAGGACGCCGTCGGGCGTCGTGGCCTGCGCGACCTTCCAGTCCAGCCAGCGGCCGTCGAGGGCCGAGTCCGTCAGGTCGACGAACTTGTCCGGGTACTGCATGAGCTCGGGGAGCCAGTCGATCTCGATCATCTCGACGTCCGAGGCGCCCGAACCCGACGCGAGGCGCGTGTTCAGGTTGTCGCGGGCCTCGTTCGAGGTCGCGGCCTTCTTGTTCTCGATGGTGACGCCGGGGTTGGCGTCCTCGTAGGCCTTGAACATCTCGTCCGTGTAGCCGGGCTCGTTGAACGTGCCGAGCGTCAGCGTGATGTTCTCGCCGGCAGCGCCGTCAGAACCCTCGTCGCTGGGCGTGTCCGAGTTGCCTGAGCAGGCGGTGGCGAGGAGGGCGATGCCCGTGACCCCCGCCGCGGCCGCCCACATCTTGCTGGTGGTCTTGCGCACTGTGACTCCCTTGTCAGTCGGACGGCGTCCTCGCCGTACCCCTAGGGCACCCGTCGGCCGCTCGCCGCAGGGGGCGCGGACGGACGTCGGGCTGGGCCGTGTGGACCCGGCGTGGTCGCGCTCCCATCCGCAGTGATGCGGGAGCGTTCCCACGCGCTGCGGATACTGTCGTCGGCAGCCCCTCCAGTGTCAAGGAGCGCGGGTGGATCAGTTGGTGTGGTAGCGATCCCACACCAGTGTTTCCGCAGGTCAGAGCGTTTTGGACACGGGTCCGTGTTACCGAATCGTTACGGCCGCGGCGCCTGTCCGTGACCCGCGATCCACCGGCGCGCCACATCCTGCTCGACCGTCAGCGCGGAGCGGACCGCGCCCGCGGTCGCCTGCTCGATCGCGGAGCCGAACAACGGCACCGACGCGCGCAGGTCGCCGTCGTACGCGACGACCGTCGATCCGTCCGCCGTCGGGGTGAGCGAGGTGCGCCCACTGAGCCGCACGGGAGCACCCGCGATCTCCACCACGACGGTGCCCACCCGGGCGCCGTCCGCTCCCGGCGCCTCCCAGGCCTCGACCTGGCGCACGTCGATCCGGTTCCCGACGAAGCTGCGCAGGTGCGCCGGGATCTGCTCGGTGGGCAGGGCGCGGCGGGTCGTCACCGTGAACGCCCCGTCGGCGGAGCCGGTGACGTCCACGTGTTGCTCGAGCGCACCGGTCGCGCGCACCTTGTCGTGCACGTACTCGGGGTCGGCCAGCAGCCGGGCCGCGGCACGGGCGTCGGTCGGCAGGTCGAGCGTCTCGCTCAGTCGCACGGCGGGTCCTTCGAGGGTCGAGGTGGTGGTCCGAGGCTATCTGCCCCACGTCCCGGCCGTCCCGCGCTGGTTCTTCGGTCCGGGCGCGGCCCGGGTTCCACCTACCCTGGTCCCCGTGTCCACGCTGAGCACCCTCGCCGCTCGTCATGCCGCGCTCGACGCCCATGACCTCGAGTGGCTGCACCTGCTCGTCGGTGACTGGCAGGTGCTGTCCGACCTCGCCTTCGCCGACCTGGTGCTCTGGCTGCCCACCACGGACGGCGACTTCGTCGCGATCGCCCAGTGCCGGCCCTCCACCGGCGCGACCGTGCACTACGACGACGTCGTCGGGTCGAGCGCGCCGGAGGGCCAGCGGCCCCAGCTGCAGCGCTCGCTCGACGAGCGGGCGGCCCAGCGGTCGCGCGAGCCGCGCTGGTTCGGGTCGTACGCGGTCCGCGAGGAGGCCGTGCCCGTGGTCCGGCGTGGCAAGGCGATCGCCGTGCTCGCGCGGCAGACCAACCTCGGCGGCGCCCGGACGCCCAGCCGGCTCGAGCTGAACTACGTCGAGGCGGCCGACGACATCTTCGCGATGGTGGGCCGCGGCGAGTTCCCGGCCCCGGACGCGCCGACCGGTCCGCGCCGCGGCGCCCCGCGCGTCGGCGACGGGCTCGTCCGCCTCAACTCCGAGGGCGAGGTGCTCTACGCCAGCCCCAACGCCCTGTCCTGCTTCCACCGCCTCGGTGTGGTGGGCGACCTCGTGGGGCGCTCGCTGGTCGAGGTGACCGCCGAGCTCATCGAGCAGCACGACACCGTGGACGAGTCGATGCCGCTGGTCCTCATGGGCCGGGCGCCGTGGCGGGTCGACGTCGAGGCGCGCGGCGTCGCGCTGTCCCTGCGCGCGGTCCCGCTCACCGAGCACGGCCAGCGTGTGGGTGCCGTGCTGCTGTGCCGCGACGTGTCGGAGCTGCGCCGGCGCGAGCGCGAGCTGATCACGAAGGACGCGACGATCCGCGAGATCCACCACCGCGTGAAGAACAACCTGCAGACGGTGGCCGCCCTGCTGCGGCTGCAGTCGCGACGGGTCGACTCCCCGGAGGCCAAGGAGGCGCTCGGGGAGGCCATGCGGCGGGTGGCCACCATCGCGCTGGTGCACGAGACCCTGTCGCAGACGCTCGACGAGAGCGTGCCGTTCGACGACCTGGTCGGGCGCAGCCTGCGGCTCGCCGCCGACGTCGCCACGGAGGGCGCGCACGTCCGCACGCTCGTGCGCGGCTCGTTCGGCTCGATCCCCGCCGAGGACGCGACCGCGCTCGCCCTGATCCTCACGGAGCTGGTGACCAACGCCGTCGAGCACGGGTTCGACGGGCGGGAGTCCGGGACCGTCGAGGTCATCGTCGACCGTCAGGACGACCAGCTGCGCGTCGAGGTGGCCGACGACGGCTCGGGCCTGCCGACCGAGCGGGGCGCCGGCACCGGCCTCGGCACGCAGATCGTCTCGACGCTCGTGACCAACGAGATGCGGGGGACCATCGAGTGGGCGAGCCGCGCGGGCGGCGGGACGTCCGTCGTCATCGAGGCCCGGCTGCGCGCGCCACGGGACGCGGGCTCGCTGATCTGAGCTGGCACGCACCGGACATGACTCGGCCCCGCCACGTGGGACGTGACGGGGCCGGTACGGCGGAGCGAGAGATCAGCTGGCGCGGCGCTGGCGCGCGGTCCGGCGCTTGAGGGCGCGGCGCTCGTCCTCGGACAGCCCGCCCCACACCCCGGCGTCCTGACCGGTCTCGATCGCCCACTTGAGGCACGTGTCCACGACGGGGCACCGGCGGCAGACGGCCTTCGCCTCGTCGATCTGGAGCAGCGCGGGTCCGGTGTTCCCGATGGGGAAGAACAGCTCCGGGTCCTCGTCGAGACACGATGCGCGGTGGCGCCAATCCATGATTTATCTCCTAGGCACACGTCAGGCCAGCGCCCGGGGGGTCAGGGCGCGCGTATCTAGACGTGAGATCGGGGGTGGGTTTCCTTGCTTCCACAAGGCTCGCACCGGTACGGGGACTGCACAAGGGGTTACGGGAAGGTTTCATCTCCGTAACGACTGAGGCGTTCGTCACACCTGTGATTCTCCCGTGTGCGGCCTGAGCCCGCATGTTGATGCAGGTGAGGGGCATTGTCGGACAAATGTCCAGGTCAACACGCCGTTTCGGAGGGGTGATCGGTGTCACGTCGTGGCGTGGACCACGTCGCGGACGTGGTATCGCAGGTCAAACGGCCTATGTTCGGGGTCGCCCAGGTCAGCGGACCGCGGGGTCGTCGGTGGCGTGTCCGCTGTTGCCCGCGACCTGCCTAGGCTCCTGCGTGTGACCGAGCGCCGTCCCGCCCTGCTGCTGATCGTGTGCGCCCTCGTGACCCTCGAGGCCGCCGCCTTCCTGGGGCTCGGGGTCGCGTGGACCGCCGACGTGGTCCGGGGCGCCGCGACCATGCCGGCCGCGAGCCTGTTCCTCGCCGCCTTCGGCGTCGGCATCGCGATCCTCCTCCTGCTCGCGGCGCGCGGCCTGTGGCGGGGGCGCCGCTGGGCCCGGTCGCCGGTGATCATGTGGCAGGTCCTGCTCGTCGTGCTCTCGCTGGGTTGGCTCAGCGCCCAGGCGTCCGTCCTGGGGGTCGTCGTGCTCGTCGTCGCCACGCTGGTCGGCGTGGGCCTCCTGCTGCCGCCGGTCGTCGCGGTCACGGGGCGCCGCGAGGGTCCGGCCGAGTAGGCGCCGCGTAGACCTGCACCACCACGGCGTCCCGGCCGGTCAGCAGGACGCCGCGGCCCGGCGGCCGTCGGCGCGGGTCCACGCAGAAGGCGGCGTGCGGACCTGCGAGCTCCGCCGACGCGGGGTCGTGCACGTCGAGGACGAGTGTGCGCCGTCGCCGCAGCAGCGCGGGGAGGGCGCCCCGGAAGGCCTGCGCCGCTGCGGCGGAGGTGACCGCCGCGACGACGCCCGCGGCCGGCGCGGCGGCGAGGACCTCGTCGAGCGACGGCTGGCTGCGGTCGAGCTCGTCCAGGTCGTCGACGAGCACCACCGGCGGCGCGCTCGCCTCCCGGCACGCCGCGACCAGGTCGACGAGCGCCACGTCCTCGACGCCCGGGATACCGGGAGGGGCGGTCATCGGGTCGACCACCCGGAGCGCGCCGCCGCCGGCAAGCACGAGCGAGTGCGCGACCACCGCCAACGTCGAGGTGCGCCCGGATCCGGGCGGCCCGGCCACGAGCAGCCCGTGGGCGAGGTCGACCTCGACGAGCCCGGCGTCATCCCCGCCGCGGCCGAGGGCCACCACGAGGGAGCCCGACCGCGCGACCAAGTCCGAGGGGAGCTCGACGCGGTCTGGCAGGGCGCGGACGAGGACGAGCCGGCGTGCGGAGGTCGCGGGTTTGAGTTCTCCCGTGGGCGKCCCGGGCAGCACCACCTGGCACAGCTCCGCGCCGCCGGGGTGGACGTGCACGGCCCGTCCGGGGGTGCGCCGTGGTCCCGCCAGCGCTGCCGGCACGCCGGCGATCGCGTCGAGCGTCGGGTCGGCCAGCGGCAGCACCAGGCGGCGGGAGAAGGCGCCCGCGTGCTGCAGCGCGCTCGCGCCGGCGTCGGCGCTCGCGGCGACCGCTGTCCCGCCGGACGCTCCCCGCCACAGGGCGGTCAGCCGGTCGGCACCCGCGCCRTGCGCGAGCCGGCCCAGCGACTCGAGAGCCAKGTCGAGGCGGTCGACCAGGAGCAGCGCCCGGCCTCCGGTGGCCGCGGCGAGCAGCTCGAGGAGCCGCGCGGTGCCGCGGGCGTCGTCGGTGCCGAGGACGCTCGCGAGGCCGCCGTGCCGGTCGCCGGCGCGGAGCCGGTCGACGGCGTCGGGGGGCAGGCCGACGGCGTGCACGTCCCAGCCGTGCTCGAGGGCCTCGATGCCGAGGGTCAGCAGCACCGTGCTGCGGCCCGAGCGCGGCCCACCCAGTGCGAGCAGGTGCCCCTCCGACGGGTCCCAGCGCACGCCCGCTCGACGCAGCTGTTCGGGGAGGTCCGCGACGGCGAGCGCGAGGCCGGGACCGTCCGGCATGTCGCTGCTGCGGACCACCTCGGGCAGCCCGGGGAGCCAGGGCGGTCGCTCCCGAGCAGGTCCCGCGCGTGCGGCCTCGTCGGCGGCCCGGACCCACGCCGCGATGGCGTCCGCCGGCTCCCKGGGCGCGGTGCCGCGGGGCGTCCAGCTGGCGTCGCCGGGCCACGGTCGAGCCGCCCGGACCACCGGCAGCGCGCTCGTCGCGACGGCGCGGGCGACCTGCACCGGTTCGGGCGGCCGCGTGCCCCGGCGCAGCCACGCCCGCCCGGGAGTCGCGGGGTCGATCCGGGCAGCGTCGGGCGCGTCGAGGACGTCGGTCGAGTCGGCGACGTCGGCCACCCGGAGGGCCACCCGGAGCGCGACGTTCGCGCGCAGGTCCGCACCGACCGCGCCCGCGGGCCGCTGCGTGGCCAGGACCAGGTGCACCCCCAGCGCGCGGCCCTGTGCCGCGATCCGGGCGAGCGCGCCGGACGCGTCGGGGACGTCCTCGGTGAGCGCGCGGAGCTCGTCGACCACGACGAGCAGCCGCGGCGGCGTGCCGGCGGCCGCGGGGTCCAGGTMGACCAGGTCACGCGCGCCCGCCGCGGCGAGGACCCGCTCGCGGCGACGCAGCTCGGCGCGCAGCGCGGTGAGGACCCGACGGGCGTGCGTCGCATCGAGGTCGGTGACGTGCTCGAGCACGTGCGGGAGCCCGGCGACGGGCCCGAGCCCCGTGCCGCCCTTGAAGTCGACCAGCAGCATCGTCAGCCGGTCGGGCGGGTGCGTCAGCGCGAGCGCGAGGACGAGCGTGGTGAGGAGCTCGGACTTGCCGGCGCCGGTGGTGCCCGCGACGAGCACGTGCGGACCGTCGGCGACGAGGTCGACGCCGAGCGTGCGACCGTCAGGGCCGAGGCCGAGCGCGGCGACGAGCCCCGTGCATGGCGCGGCCCACGCGGAGGCCACCCGGTCGGGTGCGGGGATGCCGTCGAGGGCCCCGAGCGACGCCCGGTCGGGCAGGGCGCCGGGCCCGTCGCGTCGGGCGGCGCTCGCGCGGGCGGCAGCCGCGGAGCGGACCTGCGCGCTTGCGTGCGCGGCGGTGACCGCGTGCCTGGGCACCTCACGGGTCGATCCGGCAGCGTCTCGCAGGAGAACCGGCCGAGGACCCACCTCCAGGCGGGCGCGGCACCACGCGGGGACGTCGGAGACCGTCTCGGCGAGCAGGACCAGGCGGTCGACCGGGGGAGCCGAGGACCTCCAGCGGGCCAGGGCCGCGGTGTCGCCGGGGTCGTCGGCCACGACGAGGGTTCCTGGCCCGGGGCCGACCGATGCCCAGACTCCCCACGCCCAGTCGTCGGGGTGCCGGGTGTGCACCGTGAGCGGCCCGGCGAGGTGGGTACCCAGCGCACTGAGAACCACGGCCCGGGCCACGGGCAGCGCGAGGTGGCGCGGACCGACGACGGCGAGCGAGCCGCCCGTGTCCCACGGCTGCTCCACGACCACCGGCTCGGCGTCGACGTACCGGGCCCTCGTCGTGGCGACGGCGAGCGCGGCGGGGTCCCGCAGAGCCGGGTCGGCGGGGGCGGMCCGACGGCGACGCCAGGCGCGGAGCCCCGCCGCCGCGAGAGCGACAGCCGGGGTGGCGAGGCCGGCCAGCAGCAACACCGGCTGCCGCAGCGCGAGCGCGAGCGCCACCGATCCGACCACGGGCGTGAGCCACGTGGTGAGGCTGCCGAACGGTCTCGGCTCGTCGGCGGACGACTTGATCGGTACGTCGCCGTGCGCACGACGCAGGACGAGGGTCGTCGCTCCCGATCGGCGCGGGTCGTCGGGCCGCCAGCGACGCCACCGGCCGCGTCCGACGCGGAGCCGGACGCGCTCGCCGCGTCGACGGACCCGGACGAGCTCGAGGGTGGGGTCGCGGACCCCCAGCCCACCGGGACCCCCGCTCCACGGGCGGAGGGTCGTGACGACCCCGTCGGGGAGCGCGAGCACGCCGCCGCAGTCGGGTCCCGCGACGACGGCCACGTGCCACGGGGCGAGGGCCGCGACCTCCGCCGGCGGACGCGCACCGACGCCCACGCGCAGAGCGCACCCCTCGACGAACGGCGGCTGGCCGACCATGTGGTGGTCGTCCAGCGGCACGTCGGCCACCGCCAGGCGCACGCCCGTGCCGACCCAGCCGCCGTAGCCGCTGACGCGGGACAGCGCGGGCCGCAGGGCGCTCAGCGCGGCGCCCGGGTCCGCCTCGACGTCGGTGGGGTGCAGACCCGGACCGCGGACCGGGTCGGGGTGGAGCAGGGTGAAACGCACCGCCTGACCCTGCCTTGTGGTCGGTCCACCCGAGGCCCGGAGGCGTTCGACCCGGGGAAGGGCCGTCCACCCACAGGCCCGCCGGTCGGCTCGGCGGGCCCGTGGGCTCCCGTCAGTCGACGGCGAGCGCGGCCACCGGGGAGGTGCGCGCGGCCGCCCGCCCCGGCAGCACGGACGCGAGCAGCCCGGCGCCCAGCGCGACGACCAGGACGATCGCCAGGTCCAGCCACGGTACGACGAGGACCACGTCGCCGATCTGGCCGAACAGCACGACCGAGCCGGCCCACCCGTACAAGAGGCCCAGCCCGGCTCCGAGGACCGCGCCGACCCCCGCGATGAGCATGCCCTCGACCGCCAGCATCCAGCGCAGCTGACGGCGGGACAGCCCGATCGCCCGCAGGGTCGCGGACTCGCGGCGCCGCTCGAGGACCGAGAGGGACAGCGTGTTGGCGACGCCGATCAGCGCGATCACCACGGCGACGCCCAGCAGCCCCACGACCACCGCGAGCAGCGTGTCGACCACGCGCTCGTACGTCGCCCGCTGGGCGCCGGCGCTGCTGACCTCGGCCGCGGTGTCGGGCAGGGCCGCCCGCACGTCCTGCAGCACCAGCGCCGCGCCGGCGTCGGGCTCGAGGCGGACCCACACCATCGAGACGGGGGCGTGCGGGTCCAGGGCGTCCAGGGTCGCCGGCGTGACCAGCGAGTACAGCCCGCCCAGGTCGGTGGCCACCGGTCGCAGCGGCACAGTCGTGCCGCCGTTCGCGGGGACGGAGTCGTCCCAGTTGCTGGCGTAGGCCGTGGCGTCCTGGACCTCGCGGCTCGAGGGCTCGCCCTGGGCCTTCGGCAGCAGCAGGGTGCCGTCCGTGAGGCCGTCCACGGTGCGCGGGTCGACCAGCACGTCCCCGACGGAGCCGTCGGCCGGCGCGGCCACGGTGAACCAGCTGTCGCCGATCTTGACCGGAGCCGTGCGCATCTCGAGCACCGTCTCGACGCCGTTGACCCCGGCGACGGCCTCGGCCACGTCCGGCGTCAGCGTCGCGTCACCATCGGGGACCCCGCTGTCGATCGTGAGGTCGACCGGGTAGTGCTCGTCGAGCTCCCGGGCCAGCGACACGCGTGCGCTCGCGGCCCCCGTGCTCATCATGGCGACGAGCGTGACGCCGATGAGCAGGGCGGCGCTCGTGGCCGCGGTCCGGCGCGGGTTGCGCACGGTGTTCGCGGCGGCGAGCCGGGCGCTGGTGCCGGTGCKGGCAAGCGCGCGCCCCGCCCACGACACGACCTTCGGCACCCAGAACACGGCGCCGACGAGCACGCCGACGAACGACAGGGCACCGGCGAGCGCCCCGACGCTGAGCAGCAGCGTCGCATCGGCGCGGCCCGTCCGGGACAGGACGGTGGCCATGAGCATGACCGCCAGACCGCCCAGCATGAGCAGCAGCGCCAGCCCGAGCCGCAACCGACCGGCGCGGGCGCCCACGGCCGGCGCGTCGGCGGGACGCAGCGCGGCCATCGGAGACACCCGGGTGGCCTCGCGGGCCGGCACCAGCGACGCGAGCTCGGTGACGACCGTGCCCACCAGCAGCGGGAACACGATGACCGGGAGGGTCACCTGGATGGTGTCGGGCAGGGGGACGCCGAGGTCGAGGCGGCCGAGGACCACCAGCGCGAGCTGCGCGAGCGCGGCGCCGAGCACGAGCCCCGCCACCGAGGCGGCGGACCCGAGGATCGCCGCCTCCAGCAGCACGGACCGGCGCAGCTGTCCCTTGCCCGCACCGACGCAGCGCAGCAGCGCGAGCGTGCGGGTCCGCTGGGCCACCAGCACCTGGAACGTGTTGCCGATGACGAGCGCGGCGACCAGCAGCGCCACGGAGGCGAACCCGAGCACCACGGTGACCAGCACGTTGCCGCCGTCGGAGAACTCCTCGACGGACTTCGCCGCGGCCTCGTCCTTGGTCAGCGCCTCGGCGCCGGGCACCAGCGGGACGATGGCGTCCTGGAGTGCCTGCACGTCGGCGTCGGGCCGCGCGGCGACCAGGGTGTCGGCGCCCAGCTCCGTGAGCGAGTCGACCCCGCTCCAGCGGATCGCGTCGTCGGGAGTGACCAGACCCGCGCCGCCGGACTGCGACCACGCGTCGGCCGGGTCGGTCGCGATGCCGGTCACGACGACGTCCTCGTCGACCGCGCGCCACACCTCGTCGGTCGTCCCGTCGTCGGCCGGTTCCGAGACCCCGTACCGGACCTGCACGTGGTCCCCGACGCCGACCCCCAGGGCCGTCGCGGTCGCCGCCGGCAGCGCTATCTGGCCGCTCCGGGTGGGCGCCGAGCCGTCCTCGACGACCAGCGAGCTGAGCCGGGCGTCGGTCGAGGTCGGCAGCATCAGCTGGTAGCGGCTCGCGCCGCCGCGGCGGACCTCGAAGCCCGTCGGCGCGAGCACCTCGGCGGCCTCGACGCCGGGGAGCGCGCGCAGGGCGGCGAGCTGGTCGTCGTGCACGTCGCCCTGCACGACGATGTCCGCGCCGGCGTAGGTCGCCGTCACGGCGTCGTACCCCGTGCGGGTCATGATGTTGCCGGCGAGGAGCGTCGTGGCCAGGAACGCGGTGCCGATCGCGATGGCGACGGCGGCGGCCGTGAGCCGGCCGAGGCTGCGGCGCATCTGCGCCAAGGTCAGGCGAAGCATCAGAGCGCCACCTGATCCAGCGTGCGGAGGGCCTCGAGGCCGGTGAGCACCGACTCGGGCGTCGGGTCGGCGATGTCGCCCGCGATCCGCCCGTCGGCCAGCAGCACCACCCGGTCCGCGTACGCCGCGGCCGTCGGGTCGTGCGTGACCATGATGATCGTGCGGCCGAGCTCCCGCACCGAGCGCCGCAGGAAGCTGAGCACCTCGGCGCCGGAGCGCGAGTCGAGGTTCCCCGTCGGCTCGTCGGCGAACACGACCTCCGGCTTCGCGATGAGCGCCCGCGCGATCGCGACCCGCTGCTGCTGACCGCCGGACAGCTCCGCCGGTCGGTGCGTGAGGCGCTGACCKAGGCCGAGGGTGCCGACGAGGGTGTCGAGCCACTCGCGGTCGACGTCGGCACYGGCCAGCTCGAGCGGCAGCAGGATGTTCTGCTCGGCCGTGAACATGGGCAGCAGGTTGAAGCTCTGGAACACGAAGCCGATGCGGTCGCGGCGCAGGCGGGTCAGCGCGCCGTCGTCGAGCGACGTGATCTCCGTCGCGCCCAGCCGAGCCGTGCCCGACGTCGCCTGGTCGAGGCCGGCCAGCACGTGCATGAGCGTCGACTTGCCCGAGCCGGACGGGCCCATGATGGCGGTGAAGGCGCCCGCCGCGAAGTCGACGTCGACACCGTCCAGCGCCCGGACCTCGGCGGCGCCCTGCCCGTAGACCTTGGTGAGCGACCGGGCGCTGACGGCGACCGTGGCGTCCGGCTGGGGCGGGTCTGTCTCCAGGGGGCGGAAGACGGTGGTGTCCACGGGAGGGCTCCTTCGACGGGCGGTGATGACGCTCCCGACGCTACGGAGCGGGCTATCACCCGCACATCAGGCCCGGGACTGGTCGTGCGTCATCCTGCGGGCCCATCAGGAGCCCGGCCGGACCAGTCCCGTCTCGTACGCGACGACGACGGCCTGCACGCGGTCGCGCGCGTGCAGCTTGGCCAGGATCCGGCCGACGTGCGTCTTGACCGTGGCCTCGGCGACGAACAGGTCGGAGCCGATCTCCGTGTTCGAGCGGCCGCGCGCCATGAGCACGAGGACCTCGCGCTCGCGGTCGGTGAGATCGGCGACCGCGAGCCGCGCGGGGTCGGTCGGCGCCCCCGGCTCGTCGGGCGGCAGCGCCGTCACGAGGTGCTCGAGGAGCCGCTTGGTGCTCGACGGGGCGATCACCGCGTCGCCGCGGTGCACGGTGCGGATGGCGCCCAGCATCTCCTCCGGCGGGGCGTCCTTGAGCAGGAACCCGCTGGCGCCGGCCCGGATGGCGGCCAGGACGTACTCGTCGAGGTCGAACGTGGTCAGCACGATCACGCGGGGCGCCGGGTGGGCCTCGGTCCCGCGCGCGGTGATCTGCGCGGTCGCGGTCAGCCCGTCCATCGTCGGCATACGCACGTCCATGAGCACGACGTCCACCAGTCCTGTGGCTGTCAGCGCCGCGGGGTCGAGCGCGCGCACCGCCTGGGCGCCGTCGCCGGCCTCCAGCACGACCTCGAGGTCGGGCTGCGAGTCGATGACCATGCGGAAGCCGGCGCGCACCAGCTGCTGGTCGTCGACGAGGCCGACGCGGATGTGGTTCTCGCTCATCGGGCGTTCTCGTCCTGACTGGTCGGCACGGGTGCGGTCCTCTCGGGTGGGGTGGTGTGGTCGCCGGGCGTCGGCAGCTGGGCGCGGACCCGGAAGCCCCCGCCGGGCCGGGGGCCGGCGGCGACCGTGCCCCCGAACATCGTGGCGCGCTCGCGCATCCCCAGCAGGCCCTGCCCGAGGCCGTCGGAGTCGGCCGCGGCGCCGCGACCGTCGTCGCTGACCTCGACGACGATGGCGTCGGGCAGCCACTGGACGAGCACGGTCACCGTGGGGTCCGGGCCGGCGTGCTTGAGCACGTTCGTGAGTGCCTCCTGCGCGATCCGGTAGACCGTGAGCCCGGCGCCGGGCGGCAGCGTCCGGGGCTCGCCCATCCGGACCAGCGACGCGCGCAGTCCGCTCGCCCGCACCTGGTCGACCAGGGCGCCGACGTCCGACTCGGCAGGTTGCGGGGCGAACCCCTGGGTCGCCGGGTGGGTGAGGCCGCCCGGTCCGGGGACGGCGCTCGTCTCGGTTCCGCCGCGCAGCACCCCGAGCAGGCGCCGCATGTCGGTCAGCGCGGCGCGGCCCGTCTCGGCGATCGTGCCGAGCGCCCGCGTGGCCGCCGCCGGGTCGGCGTCGGCGGCGTACCGGCCGCCGTCGGCCTGGGCGATCATCACGGTCAGGGAGTGGGCGACGATGTCGTGCATCTCGCGCGCGATGCGCGCGCGCTCGGCGGCGGTCGCGATCTGGGACTGCTGGTCGCGCTCGACCTCCAGGCGCTGCGCCCGGTCCACGAGCGCCTCGATCGTCTCGCGCCGCGAGCGCCGGACCAGGCCGAACGCCCAGACCGACAGCGCGACGACCCCGGAGAAGATCGCGGTGGACGCGGCCCCCGGCGCGTCGAACCAGCCGTTCATCGAGACCCCGAGCACGACCGAGCCGACGAGCGCCCCGACGATCGCGACGCGGTGCGCCCACCGCGGGCCGTGCACGGTGACCGAGTAGAGCGCCACGAGGACCGCGAAGTCGGCCGGCATCACCAGCGGGGTGAAGAAGAGCACCTGCAGCAGCGCCGCGGTGTAGACGGCCGCCGCCGAGGCGGTGGGCCGCACGCGGCGCCAGGCGAGCGGCGCGACGATCGCGACGGACAGGAGCGCGCTCGCGAGCGTGCGGGTCGCGCCGGACGTCGAGCTCGTGATGTCGGTCGCCGTCACGACCATGAGGAGCAGCAGGAACCCGGTGCCGGTGGCGTCAACGGCGAACCGGTGCGCATCCTCCCACCGCAGCAGCCGTTCCCACCTGGTCACCCCACGAGGGTAGGTGCGGCGCACGACGACGGCGTGCTCCTCGGGGACGACCTGGACCGTCGCGGCGTCCGACCCCAGGCGCAGGCGGTTCACGGGGACCTGTAGGCGCGCCCCTCTGGCGGTCAAGACCGTCCCATGACCTAGCATGGGCGAATGACCCAGGTGCTGCTGGCCGAGGACGATCCCGCGATTGCCGAACCTTTGGCCCGCGCCCTCGGGCGTGAAGGTTATGACGTGCGCGTGCAAGGTACGGGTCAAGGTGCGATCGACGGCGCCGCAGCTGCCGACCTGGTCGTGCTCGACCTCGGGCTGCCGGACATGGACGGCCTCGACGTCGCCCGCGCCATCCGCAACCTCGGCCTCACGACGCCCCTGCTGGTCCTCACCGCGCGCGCCGACGAGGTCGACCTCGTGGTCGGGCTCGACGCGGGCGCCGACGACTACGTGACGAAGCCGTTCCGGCTGGCGGAGCTGCTCGCCCGCGTCCGGGCGCTGCTGCGGCGCAGCGTCGGCGACCCGGGCGACGAGGACGAGCTGCACGCGCAGAACGTGCGCGTCGACGTCGCCGCGCACCGGGCGTTCCAGGGCGAGCGTGAGCTGCACCTCACGGCCAAGGAGTTCGACCTCCTGCGCGTGCTGGTCGGTGCCGCAGGTACGGTCGTGGCGCGCGAGACCCTGATGCGCGAGGTCTGGGGCTCGGACCCGACGGGCTCGACGAAGACCCTCGACATGCACGTGTCCTGGCTGCGCCGCAAGCTCGGCGACGACGCCAACGCGCCCCGGTACGTCACGACGGTGCGCGGCATGGGCTTCCGGTTCGAGACGGGCGGCGCCAGCGCCGAGCGGGCCTGACCTTTGCGTCGTCGCGTCCTGCAGGCGACGATCGCGGCGGTCACCGTCGCGGTGGTCCTGCTCGGCTTCCCCCTGGCGTTCCTGGGTGCTCAGCTTGTCCGCGAGAACGAGATGCAGGCCCTGCAGTCGCGGGCCACGGACGCGGCGCGCGCGGTCGACTTCCGCGTCGAGCAGGACATCGCGCTGTCCGACCGCATGTTCGAGAACGCGGCGGGCGGCCCCGGCGACATCCCGGCGTCGGTCGTCGTGCAGGCGCCGGACGGCCGGGTCTACCAGGCCGGCGACCGGATCCGCGGCCGCACCCTCTCGGTGAAGGTCGACTCGGACACCGGCGCGACCGTGCTGCTCTACGTGTCCTGGTGGGACGTCTTCTGGCTCAGCGCCCGGGTCATCGCCCTCGTCGTGGTCGCGGCCGTCGTGGCCTTCGCGGCCGGCATCGCGATGGCGATCTGGCAGGCCAACCGGCTCACGGCCCCGCTCCTGTACCTCGCTGCGTCCGCCGAGCAGCTGGGTGCCGGCCAGGTGCGCCCGCGCCTCGAGCCCTCGGGGGTCGAGGAGATCGACCTCGTCGCCGCCGAGCTCGCCCGCAGCGCCGACCGGATGGCCGGCCGGCTGGCCGCCGAGCGGCAGTTCGCCTCCGACGCCTCCCACCAGCTCCGCACGCCGCTGACCGCCCTGTCGATGCGGCTCGAGGAGATCATGCTGGCGACCGACGAGCCCGCGGTCAGCGAGGAGGCGCGCATCTCGCTCGAGCAGGTGGAACGCCTGGTGCGGGTGGTCGACGACCTGCTGGCCAGCTCGCGGCGGCTCCAGGGCGGCACCACCGAGGCGGTCAGGCTGCTCGAGATCGTGCACCAGCAGGAGGAGGAGTGGCAGCCGACCTTCCAGGCGCACGGTCGGCGACTCGTGGTGGAGGTCGACCGGGCCACCCAGGTGCTCGCGACGCCCGGCGCGCTCGCCCAGGTCATCGCCACGCTCATCGAGAACTCCCTGCGGCACGGGGCCGGCACCACGACCGTGCGGTCGCGACCCGGCGGACCGTCGGGCGCCGTCGTCGTCGAGGTCGCCGACGAGGGTGCCGGGGTGCCCGACGACCTGGCCCCCCGGATCTTTGAGCGCGAGGTGACGTCCGGCAAGGGCACGGGGCTTGGGCTCGCGCTCGCCCGCGACCTGGCCTCCGCCGACGGGGGGCGGCTCGAGCTGGCCCAGCGCCGGCCCGCAGTGTTCGCGCTGTTCCTGTCCGGCGTGCCCGCGTCCATGCGGCCCGACGTCGTGCTGCCGCTGGGTGCGGTCGTGTCGGCGCGGCCGGACCGCCGTCGGCGCTGAGGAATTGGACCACGACCCGCCGGGTCGAGGCGTGGTCGACCGACGCCCACGTACGCTGGGACGTCATTGCCGATGACGAGCCGCAGGAGAGCGCCACCGTGTACCGGATCACGCCCCGCACGCAGAGCTACGCGTGGGGTTCGACGACCGCCATCCCCGACGTCCTCGCGACGGTCCCGGACGGAGGGCCGGTGGCCGAGGCGTGGTTCGGCGCCCACACGAGTGCACCCTCGACGGTCCACTGTGCCGATGGCGACCGTCGGCTGGACGAGCTCATCGCCGAGGATCCCGCCCACCACCTCGGTGCGGCGATCGCCTCGAGGTTCGGTGCGCTGCCGTACCTGCTCAAGATCATCGCCGCGGACGCGCCGCTCTCGCTCCAGGTGCACCCGAGCCTCGAGCGCGCCCGCAAGGGCTTCGCACGCGAGGAAGCGGCAGGGATCCCCGTCGACGCGCCCGAGCGCAGCTACCGCGACCAGAACCACAAGCCGGAGCTGGTCTACGCGCTGACCAGGCTCGACGCCATGGTCGGGTTCCGTGCACCGCGTCGGGCCGCCGAGCTGCTGGCGGACCTCGACACGCCGCTCGCGGCGGACCTGCACGCGCTGCTCGTGGACGACCCGACGTCAGAGGGGGTCCGGAAGGCGTTCGAGTGGCTGCTGACGCCCGCCACCCGGCCGAGCGAGGCCGACGTGGCCAAGTTCGCGGAGGCGTGCACGCGGCGCCTCGCCGACGGGTCGCCGTCGCCGCGGACGGACCGGACGGTCATGCGCCTCGCGGCGGCCTATCCCGGTGACCCCGGCGCGGTGACCTCGGTGCTTCTCAACCCGGTGACGCTGCGGCCCGGGGAGGCGCTGTTCGTGCCCGCCGGTGCTGTGCACGCGTACCTGCGGGGCGTCGGGATCGAGATCATGGCCAACTCCGACAACGTCCTGCGCGCGGGGTTGACCAGCAAGCACGTGGACACCGACGAGCTGCTGAGCAACGTCGACTACGTCGCGGCTCCGCCGATCAGGATCGCCCCCGAGCGGGTGTTCACCTCGACGCGGATCTTCTACGCACCCGTCGACGACTTCGAGCTCTCCGTCTCGCGGCTCTCCGACGACGGACCCACGCGGATCCCTGGTCGGGGCCCGCGTGTGGTGCTGTGCCTGGAGGGCGAGGTCGCCGTCTCGACCGAGCGCGACGGGACGTTTGTCCTCACGCGGGGGCAATCCGTCTTCGTCTCCGCGGCGGACGGCGGACTCACCGCGAACGGCGACGGCGTCATTGTCCAGGCCGACGTGCCCTGACGGCGGCTGGGTCATACCGAGCCGGTGAAGACCCACTTCTTGTAGCCGACGTAGCGCAGCGCTGTCCCGATCGCGATGCCGACGACGGTGGCGGCGTTGTCGGCGAAGGCGTTCGTCAGGTCCAGGACGTAGTGCGAGAACGCCAGGGTGAGCACCGGGACGATCGCCCCGACCAGGTTGATGCCGCTGAAGATGACGAGCTCGCGCGTGCGCTGCGTGGTGCGCTGCTGGGAAAACGTCCAGTGGCGGTTGCCCACCCACGACACGAGAGTGGCGGCGAGCAGCGAGATGATCTTGGCGGTGAGCGGCTTGTGCTCGAGCAGGTGGCCCGGCCCGAAGCGCAGCAGGTTGAACAGGCCGAGGTCGACGACGAAGGCGATGCCACCGACCGACAGGAAGCGGGCAAGCTCGTACGCGCGTGCCCGCAACGCGGCTGCCCGGGAAGCGGGAGCGATCGGCGCCGCGGTCACGACCGGGCGGGCGGTCAGCTCGTCGCTCGCGCTCATGGAGTTCCTCGGCATCTCGGTGTCGGACGTCCCGCGAGGATAGCCCGCGTTGCTGGACGTCACCTGTCAGGCGTCGGGACGAAGCGTTTCGGCGAGCGCACCGGTGCTCGGCTAGTGTCGTCGCCCGTGACGGCACCCGTGGTGGCAGTGGTGGGCGGCGGGCAGCTGGCCCGCATGATGGCACCGGCGGCGACGGCGCTCGGGCTGCACCTGCGGGTCCTGGTCGAGAGCCCGACGTCCTCGGCCGCCCAGGTGGTGGTCGACGCCCCGGTCGGCGCCGCGTCCGACGAGTCCGCGATCGTCCGCCTCGCCGACGGCGCCGACGCGCTGACCTTCGAGCACGAGCACGTGCCGAACGCGCTGCTGGACCGCCTGGAGGCCGCCGGTGTCGCGGTCCACCCCGACGCGGCCGCCCTGGTGCACGCGCAGGACAAGATCGTGATGCGGACCCGGCTCACGGCGCTCGGCGTACCGGTCCCGGCGTGGGCGGAGCTGCCGTCCCGGACGGACCTCGACGCGTTCCTCGCCGACCACGGCGGTGTCGCCGTGGTGAAGACCGCGCGCGGTGGGTACGACGGCAAGGGCGTCCGCGTGGTGCGCGGCGCGGACGAGGTGACGGACTGGTTCGCCGCCGCCGACGACGGAACCGGCGCGCCCCTGCTCGCCGAGGAGAAGGTCCCCTTCACCCGCGAGCTCGCCGTGCTCGTGGCCCGGCGGCCCTCCGGCGAGCTCCGGACCTGGCCCGTGGTCGAGTCGGTGCAGCGGGACGGGGTGTGCTCCGAGGTCGTCGCCCCCGCCCCGGACCTGGACGCCGCCACGCAGGCCGAAGCCCTCGACGTCGCCACTCGGATCGCCGCCGGGCTGGGCGTGACGGGCGTGCTGGCCGTCGAGCTCTTTGAGGTGCCCGGCACGGCGGGCGGGCCGCCGCGCGTCCTCGTCAACGAGCTCGCCATGCGCCCCCACAACTCCGGCCACTGGACCATCGACGGCGCCGTGACCAGCCAGTTCGAGCAGCACCTGCGCGCGGTTCTCGACCTGCCCCTGGGCGACACCGCGCCCCGCTCGGCGTGGACCGTCATGGCCAACGTGCTGGGCAGCGCGCTGGAGGACCCGACCGACGCGTTGGCCGACGTCGCCCGCGCCGACCCCGGCGCCAAGGTGCACCTGTACGGCAAGGAGGTGCGCGCCGGCCGCAAGCTCGGGCACGTGAACGTGAGCGGCGACGACCTCGACGACGTCCGTCGGCGGGCCGTCGCGGCGGCGGCGCTCCTGCGCGGGGACGCGTCCGCCTGACGCGAACAGATCGCCGATCGCCCCGCCCGCTGGGACATGATGGGCGCGGCGCCACCGGGGCGCGGACGGCTGGACGGAGACCACGATGGCAGCGCAGGCCCAGGTAGGGATCGTCATGGGTTCCGACTCCGACTGGCCAGTGATGAAGGCCGCGGCGGAGGCGCTCGCCGAGTTCGACGTGGCCGTCGAGATCGACGTGGTCTCTGCGCACCGCCAGCCCGACAAGATGATCGCGTACGGCCGGACAGCGGCCGACCGTGGCCTGCGGGTGCTCATCGCGGGCGCCGGGGGAGCCGCGCACCTGCCCGGCATGCTTGCGGCGGTCACCACGCTCCCCGTGGTCGGTGTGCCGGTCCCGTTGGCCTACCTCGACGGCATGGACTCGCTGCTCTCCATCGTCCAGATGCCGGCGGGCGTTCCCGTGGCGACCGTGTCGATCGGCGGTGCGCGCAACGCCGGGTTGCTCGCCGTGCGGATCCTGGCGTCCGGCGAGGGCGAGCAGGCCTCCCGCTTGCGGGCCGCGATGGCCGCGTTCCAGGAGGACCTGCAGGGGCAGGCGGACGGCAAGGGTGAGCGCCTCCGGGCGCAGACGACGTCCCGACCCACCGTGGGCTTCAGCGTCTGACCGTGTGAAGGGTCCGTGGGGACGCCTCGCTCGAGGTGCGAGGTCCTGGACGCCTGCCTACCGTCGAGCGGATGACCTCCGCCCCCCGGCCGCGACTCGCCGCTCTCGACGCCCTGCGGTTCCTCGCCGCCGCGGCGGTGGTTCTCTACCACTTCACGGGACGCACCAGCAGCGCGTGGGGCCCGGACCAGGCGGAGCAGCTGGGCGGCGTCGGACGGTGGACGTCCTACGGGTCGCTCGGCCCGGAGCTGTTCTTCGTCATCAGCGGCTTCGTCATCCTCATGACGGCGTGGGGCCGACCCACCGCGCAGGTCGTCGCGTCCCGCGTCGGCCGCCTCTACCCGGCGTACTGGGTCGCGGTGCTGTCCGCCGGGCTGCTCCTTCTGGTCATGTGGCCGCAGGGCAAGGCGATCACACCGCACCAGGTCCTCGCGAACCTCACGATGCTCCAGCCGGCCCTCGGCGTCGAGCACGTCGACGGCGTCTACTGGACGCTCTGGACCGAGCTGCGCTTCTACCTCCTGCTCGGCGTCTTCTCACTGGTGGGCATCACCCGGCGCCGCGTGCTCGGCGTCGCGCTCGCGTGGCCCTGGGTCGCGCTGCTCGCGGAGCGCTCCGGTTCCGATGCGCTCGCCACGCTCCTGATCAGTGACTACGCGCCACTCTTCGCGGCGGGCATGGCCCTGTTCGTGCTGCTGCAGGACCGCGCTGCAGAGAACCGGACGATCGTGCCGTGGGTCGCCGTCGCGACGAGCACCGGGCTCGCCGTCGCGCTCGTCGTCCCATCGCGGGTGGCGGTGCTCGAGCGGACCACCGGGTACACGCCCTCACCGACCCTGCTCGGACTCGCGGTCGTCGGTTGTGTCGCCGCCGTTGCGGTGGCCGTCCTGACCCGGGTGTCACGCTGGCAGCATCCGGGCCTCGTGACGCTCGGCGCGCTCACCTACCCGCTGTACCTCATGCACCAGTACTGGGGTCTCGCCGTCATCCGCGCCCTGGCGGACCGGGTGCCCGCCGCGGTGGCGCTGACCGCGGCCCTCGTCGTCGTGACCGCTCTCGCCTGGGCGGTGCACCGGTTCGTCGAGGTGCCGTGCGGCCCGTGGCTGCGCCGCGCGACCCTGGCCGCGCTGGAGCGCCCACGGTCCGCCTTGCTCGATCGCGTCATGCGCGGGCCACGGCTCGTCGAGGCGATGGCCTGACCGTTCAGGCGCCGGGCATCCCGCCCACCGGCCCGGCCGGCAGAGAGCCGTCGCGGATCGCGGCGAAGAACGCGGGCGCCGCGTCGGGGTCGAGCCTGACCGTGGAGCCGACGCCGCCCGGTCGGTAGTCGACGTCCGAGATCGGCGGGGTGCCCGTGATACCGCCCGCGCCGTTGGCCGCCTTGAACGCGAGGGCGAGCTTGGCCATGCCGGTGATCCCCGTGCCCTCGTCTACCGTGAGCGCCGCCGTGCCGGCGTCGATCAGTGCGACCTGCTGCCCCGGGTGCACCAGCAGCGTGGTGGGCTTGACCTTCGCCATGACGGCGCCGATCAGCTGGCGCTGGCGTTCGGCGCGGCCCACGTCGCCGCTCGGGTCGGACTTGCGCATCCGGGAGAAGGCGAGCGCCGCGGTCCCGTCGACGTCGTGGCAGCCTGCGGCCCAGACCATTCCCGAGTCGGCGTCGTTCACGTCGGCGTCGTAGCAGAGGTTGACGCCACCGACGCCGTCCACGATCTGCTCTACGCCGGCCATGCCGATCTCGGCATAGTGGTCGACCGTCATGCCGGTGAGGCCCTCGACGGTCTGCACGAGCAACGGAGCGCCACCCCAGGAGAAGGCCGCGTTGAGCTTCGAGGGGTCGTGGCCGGGGATCTCCACGTACGTGTCCCGCGGCAGGGAGATGAGAGCCGTCGGGCCGTGCTCGGGCACGTGCAGCAGCAGGATCGTGTCTGTGCGCGCGCCCTCGGTCCCGTCCTCGCCGACCGAGCCGTCGGCACGCGAGTCGGAGCCCGTGAGCAGGTACGTCGTGCCCGGCGTGTTCGCGGCGCCGCTCAGCGCCGCGGTGTGCTGGATCTTGCCGTTCGCCCACACGGCCAGGCCGATGGGCCAGGCGAGCAGGGCGGCGAGCACCACGACGGTGACGACGGCGATGATCGGGCCGCGGTGGCGGCGACCGGCCGACGCGCCGTCGGGTGCCGTTGGTCGGTCTCGGGGGGTCGATGCCGGACGGGGACCGGCGGGCCGCGACGGCGGGGCGGCCGACCCGCGAGCCACAGCAGGTCGCGACGACGTGCTCCGGGGGAGCGAGGCTGGTGCGGATGTGGGCCGGGCAGTCGACGGGGTCCGGGAGTGGCCGGACACCTCGATGGCCGCGGGACGCTGGGGGCGGCTGGACGGCGCAGTCGGTGAGATGGACGCGGGCTTGTCGGTCCTGCTTTGCGCGGGCGTTGCGGTCGCGGGCCGGGCCTGAGCCAGTGGGGGACGGGTCGGCTCAGCGGCGTCCGGTCGTGGCGTGCGGCTCGGCGCCGACGGGCGTGCGGGCCGCCCGACCACGATCGGCGCCACGTCGGGTGCCGGGTCGGCCGGTCGTCGCGAGGCGCCAGGCGCGAAGCTGGGAGGCGGCGTGCGGGTGGTGCGCTCGTCGGAGCTCATCCGTCAGCAGACGTCGGTCGTGTCGTCGACCGTGAACGCCTCGTGGCCGGCCTTCTTGGTCTCGGCCGGCGTCGGGGTGTCGGCCGGAACCGGTGCCTCGGTGGCGCCGGGCGTCGTCGGCGCGGCCGGCGTCGTCGGAGCCGCGGTGGGGGCGGGCGTGGCCTCGCCGAGCGCGGGCACGTCGTTCGCCATGTTCGACCACACCGTGTCGGCGGCGGCGGTCCACTCGACCCGGTTGGGGTCCGACTTCGCGGGCGCGAACGGGATCGTCATGAAGGTGATGTTGCCACTGTTGATGTTGCGGAGGTTGTAGGCGAGGCCGGTCATGTTGCTGATCGACATCGTGTTGTCGGTCGTCAGCGAGCTCGTGGCAGCGCTCAGGAACGAGATGAGCTTCTGCGGGTTGGTGATCACGTCGCGGGACAGGACCTCGCGGACCATCGCCGCGATGAGCTTCTGCTGGTTGCCGATGCGGTTCGTGTCCGAGCCGTCGCCGACGCCCTGGCCCTTGCGCGCCCGGGCGTACGCCAGCGCGGTGGGACCGTCGAGGGTCTGGTATCCCGCCGTCAGGTAGAGCCCGGCGTCCTTCGATGTCATGTCGTTGGGGATGCACATGGGGACGCCGCCGATCGCGTTCACCATCTGCTGGAAACCGGCGAAGTCCACGACGATGAAGTGGTTGATCGGCAGGCCGGTGTTCTGCTGCACCGTGTTGATGGTGCACGCCGCGGCGGACTCCATGTCGCCGCCGTTGTCCCACCCGGTCGCGAACGCCGAGTTGAACATGCCCCGTGTGGCGCGGGTGGTCTTGCCGTTGGTCATGGTGCAGGAGGGGATGTCCACCAGCGAGTCGCGGGGGATCGAGACGAGCTCGACGCGTGACCGGTCGGCAGAGATGTGCAGCACCATGGTCGTGTCGGAGCGCATGCCCTCGACCTTGCCGCCGATCTCGCCGTTCTCACCGTCCCGCTGGTCCGAGCCGAGGATCAAGATGTTGACGGCCTGCCCGGCGTTCGGGTCGTCCGGGTCCGGCGCCTTCGACTGCGACGGGATCGGCTGCACGAGGGCGGAGACGTCGACCTTGTCCATGTTGCCGTTGAGCTTGGCGGCGACCGCGGCGACCCCACTGGCCCCGAACACCACGACCGCGGCCAGGGTGAGCGCGATCCCACGGAACACCCGGTGGGTGTGCAGGGATCGCGCGTGCCGGGCAGCACGGGGGCGTGGGACAGCGGCGTGGCGGTTGGTCACGTCGACGATCGTAGGAGAGCACTTCCCCTCTGGGGCGGAGCGCGCGCAGCGACGCGGTGGAGGATCTGTGCAGATCAGCGACCGATCACCGCGACGCTGCCGGCTGAGCCGACGACTACCGCCCCAGCTGCGCGTACTTCGCCTCGGTCGCGTCCTTCTGCGGCCGCCACCACGACTCGTTGGCCTGGTACCAGGCCACCGTGGCCTCGAGCCCCGCGCGGAAGTTCTCGTACTTCGGGGCCCACCCCAGCTCGTCGCGAAGCTTCGTGGAGTCGATCGCGTAGCGGAGGTCGTGGCCCGGGCGGTCGCTCACGAGGTCGTACGCATCGGGGGACTGGCCCATGATCTCGAGGATGTCCTCGACGACCGTCTTGTTGTTCTCCTCGCCGTCTGCACCGATCAGGTAGGTCTCGCCGAGGCGGCCCCGCTCGATGATTGCCCAGACCGCGCTGTTGTGGTCCTCGACGTGGATCCAGTCGCGCACGTTCTCGCCCGAGCCGTAGAGCTTGGGCCGCACCCCGTCGATCACATTGGTGATCTGGCGCGGGATGAACTTCTCGACGTGCTGGTACGGACCGTAGTTGTTCGAGCAGTTGGAGATCGTGGCGCGGACACCAAAGCTGCGGGCCCACGCGCGGACCAGGAGGTCGGAGGCCGCCTTGGTCGACGAGTAGGGGCTCGAGGGGTTGTACGGGGTGTCAGGCGTGAACTTGGCCGGGTCGTCCAGCTCGAGGTCGCCGTAGACCTCGTCCGTCGAGATGTGGTGGTACCGCACGTCGTGCCGGCGGACCGCCTCGAGCAGCTGGTACGTGCCGATGACGTTCGTGCGCACGAACGGCCACGGGTCGTGCAGCGAGTTGTCGTTGTGCGACTCGGCCGCGAAGTGGACCACCAGGTCGACGTCCTTGACCAGGGTGTCGACGATGTCCGGGTCGGCGATGTCACCCTTGGCGAAGACGACCTTGCCGTCCACCGGGTCCAGGCTGCGCTCGTCGCCGGCGTACGTCAGGGCGTCGAGCACGGTGACGCGCACGTCAGGGCGCTCGCGCACGGTCTGGTGGACGAAGTTGGAGCCGATGAAGCCGGCTCCGCCGGTGACGAGCAGGTGCATGGAAGGAATGCCTCCTTGGTCAGGTTCCGACCCATGAGCGTAGCGCCCGAATTGACGAGCACTGCTCCCAGGGTCACGCGCGTCCGGTCGCGCGCCGGCGTGGGCGGTCTCACAGCGCGGCAAGACGCGCGGAGGGATGCTCAGGCGCTACCCTCGTCGCGTCGCGCCTCCAGGCGCGCCAGGACGTGAGGGAGATCCGTTGCGAGGTCGGACGCGAGCAGAATGGCGTGCTACGGCTGTCCACGTCTTCCGGGACGCGGTGAAGTTCGGTGCCGTCGGCGTCGTGGGGTTCATCGTCGACGTCGGCCTGTTCAACCTCCTCGCGTATGGCACGCAGCTGCACGACTCGCCGCTCGTCGCCAAGGTCATCTCCGTCGCCGTGGCGACCGCGGTGACGTGGCTCGGCAACAGGTACTTCGTTTTCCGGCATCGTCGCGGACGTGCCGCGGGCCGCGAGGCGGCGCTCTTCGCGCTCTTCTCGCTGACCGGCATGCTCATCTCAGTGGGGACGCTGTGGTTCTCGCACTACGTGCTCGGCCTCACCTCTCCGCTGGCGGACAACATCAGCGCGAACGTCCTCGGGCTCGGCCTGGCCAGCGCGTTCCGGTTCGTCACCTACCGGACGATCGTCTTCCGGCACGTGCCGGTCCCCGCGGCGGCGGTCCGCGTCCCCGCGCCCGCCGTGGCTCTCGACGCCTCGGTGCCGACGCACTGATCGACGACCGGGCTCAGGCTCGGTAGGACCCCGCCGTCCCCTGACCCCTGGTCAGCAGCTGCTGCACGGTTCCGCGGGAGACGTTCGCGTCGCGGCCGATGCGCCGCCGCTCCCGGAGCAGGTACGGGAGCATGCCCAGGTAGGAGACGAGGGCACGCAGCCGGGTGCGCACGGCCGGCCACGGTTGCCGTCGGCGCAGGCCGATCGAGGCGGTGGTCACCACGAACCGCAGGACGCACCGCGTCGCCATGCCGGCCGACGCCACCTTGGTGAGCATGGCCAACCGGTTGCGTTGGTCGTGGAACCGGAAGAAGTCGCTTCCCTCACGTGACGAGGCGGCGTGCAGGTGCGACACGACAGCAGTCGCGCGGTGCTCGATGCGGTAGCCGGCGAGTCGCAGCCGCCACGACAGGTCCGTATCCTCGTAGTACATGAAGAACCGCTCGTCGAACGTGCCGGTGCGTTCGAGAGCCGACATCCGCAGGATTGCCGCGGCCCCACTGATGCCGAAGACGGCTCGCGCCGGGGAGTGGCTCCGCGCGTCGGCCAACCAACCCCGGTCGACGCCAAAACCGTCGGATCGCACCTCGTTGCCCGTGGAGTTCACCAGACGCACGGTGCCCGCGGGGTCGGTCACCCACCGGCCGTCGGGGCCTTCCAGGACATCGCCGTCCTCCGGTCGCGCGGGTCGGAAGCGGGCTTCCAGGAGCACGGTGGCTGCCATCGCCGCGACGTCCGGGTCAGCGGCGTCCATACCCTCGACCAGCTCACGCACAAAGTGGAGGTCGGCCGTCGCGTCGTTGTTCAGGAGGATCACGTACCGCGAGCGCACGGTCGCGAGCGCGACGTCGTTGCCACCGGCGAAGCCCAGGTTCCGCTCGTTGCGGAGCAGCCGGACGTCGGGGAAGTCGCGCGCGATGATGTCGGCGGTGCCGTCGGTCGAGGCGTTGTCGACGACCACGACCTCCATCCGGACCCCGCCCAGCTCCTGCTCGGTCAGAGACCTGAGACAGCTGGCGACCAGGTCCGCTCCTTGATAGGTGACGGTGACCACGGTGACGTCGGGCGTGCCCGAGGCGTAGGGATCGTTCACGGCTGAGTGACCGCTACATAGGCGTCACAGGTCGCGCGCGCGCAGTCGAGCCACGTGAACTGCCCTGCTCGCTCGCGGCGGCCCGCCGCCTCTCCGGGGAGGCGGGCGGCGCGCCCCAGGGCGGCCGCCAGAGCGGAGACGTCGTACGGGTCGGCGTACTCGGCGTACCCGCCGACGACCTCGCGCAGCACGGGGATGTCCGCCGCGACGACGGGCCGCCCGACCGCGAGCGCCTCGAGAGCCGGCAAGCCGAAGCCCTCGTCGATCGACGGCAGCACCAGGGCGACGGCGCCGGCCACGAGCGACTGCAGCGTGGCGTCCGCCAGCCACCCGGTCAGGGTGACGCCCGGTACCGCGGTGAGGCTTGCTTCGCGACCCGCCGGCCCTGCCAGCACAAGCTCGGGAGCCTCCGGGTCGTCGTCGCGCAGCGCGGCATGCGATGCGAGCAGGCGGGGCAGGTTCTTGCGAGGGTCGAGCGAGCCGACAAAGACGAAGTACCGCTCAGGTACCCCGAGGTCGGCGCGAGCTTTGCCCGTGAGGGGTTGCGCGGCGAACCACGAGGCGTCGACACCGAGCGGCGTCACGGTCAGACGCTCCGTCGGCAGGTCGTAGCGGTCGGCGACGGCGTCCGCCACGGTGCGAGTGGGCGTGACGACGTGCGCACCCCGAGCCAGCGCCCGCGGCACCAGCTCGCGGTAGGCGAGCGACGCCTCGCTCACGGTGTCGGCGTGCAGCTCGTACGTCAGGTCGTGGATGGTCACCACCTCACGGGCCCGGCGCGTGGGCGGCGAGACGAAGTTGGTGCCGTGGAAGACATCCGTACGGCCGACCAACCACTCGATCGGCGGCACGTCGCGGTGCATCCAGCTGGTCCGCAAGACCCGGGCTGGGACCCGCGGCCCGACCTGCGGCACCCGCAGCACCGGGTCCACCCGGTGGTGCCGCGCGGACCACGTGGTGAGCTGGGCGCTCGAGCCGGGAAGCCGCTCGTCGAGCGCCCGGGGCAGGGTGCGGAGGAGCTCTCGGACGTAACGCCCGATACCCGTCGGCGTCCCGAGCAGGGGTGTGCCGTCCACGGTGATCCTCACGGCCGCGATCGTCTCACGGCTCGTCCGGTGCGCTCCGTTGCGTCCAGACGGGCGCCCTGGGTGACGAGGCCCACGCCTCGTGGGTGAGGTCCGCTGAGCGGCGATGTGTATTCTCGATCGCTGCGCACACACTCTCTGCGAGCGCATCCACTCTCTGAACGGACATCGGCCTTGGGCATCCTTACGGACACGCGAGAGGTCGTGCACTCTCGCGAGCTCCTCGTCAATCTCGTACAGCGAGAGCTCCGCAGCAAATACAAGGGCACCGCGCTCGGGTGGGGCTGGTCGCTCCTCAACCCGCTGGCTACCACGATCATCTTCACGCTCGTCTTCTCGACGATCATGCGGGTGGTCCCGCCGGTCGGGGTCAATGGGCTGCACAGCTACCCGCTCTTCCTCCTCTGCGGCCTGCTCACCTGGAACTTCATGGCCGGAGCTGTCCAGGGAGGCCAAGGAGCGCTCGTCGCCAACGGCAACCTGATCAAGAAGACGTACTTCCCCCGCCGGCTCCTCGTGCTCGCCACCGTGATCTCCGCGTTCGTGACCTACCTGATCGAGATGGGTGTCCTCGCGGTGATCTTCCTGGTCGCCCGCGTCAACGTGTTGCCGTGGATCGTGCCAGTGCTCCTGGTGATGATCCTGGTGGGCTTCTTCTCGCTGGGCCTGGCGCTGGCGCTCTCCGTGGTGAACGTCTACTTCCGGGACGTGGCCCACTTCGTGGCGCTGTTCATGCAGATCTGGTTCTATGCCACGCCGATCATCTACCCGATCAGCCTCATCGAGGGGATCCAGGACGGGTCGAGCTGGGCGTCGAAGCTGCCGCTCGAGACGATCTACTCGCTCAACCCGATGGTGGGCTTCGTGGAGTCCGTGCGGGACATGCTCTACTCGGGGCACCTGCCGTCGTGGCAGCCGCTCGTGTACTGCCTGCTCGTGACCGTGGTGCTCCTCTGGCTCGGCAACCGGGTGTTCGCGAAGCTCGAGTCCAGACTGGCGGAGGAACTGTGACTGAGGTCATCCAGGCGACGGACATCGCGAAGCGGTTCCGGATCTACCACGAGCGCAACCAGTCGCTGAAAATTGCGATGATGCGCCAGCGGCGTGCGAAGTTCGACGAGTTCTGGGCGCTGCATGACGTCTCGTTCGCCGTCAAGGAGGGCACCACCTTCGGGCTGGTCGGGCACAACGGGTCCGGCAAGTCGACGATGCTGAAGGTTCTCGCCAAGATCCTCGTGCCCGACCGCGGACGCGTCGCCGTGACCGGCAAGGTCTCGGCGCTGCTGGAGCTCGGTGCCGGCTTCCACCCCGAGCTGTCGGGCCGAGACAACGTCTACCTCAACGGGTCGATCCTCGGCCTCCGCAAGGAGGAGATCACGAGGCGGTTCGACGACATCGTCGGGTTCGCGGGCCTCGAGAACTTCATCGACACCCCGGTCAAGAACTACTCGTCGGGCATGTACGTGCGGCTGGGATTCTCGGTCGCCATCAACGTCGACCCGGACATCCTCATGATCGACGAGGTCCTCGCGGTGGGTGACGAGGAGTTCCAGCGCAAGTGCATGGAGAAGTTCAAGGACTTCAAGGACCAGGGCCGCACGATCGTCGTGGTGAGCCACGCGCTAGGAACGATGCGTGACCTGTGCGACGAGGTCGCCTGGCTCGACCACGGCCGGCTCCTCGGCCTGGGCAAGCCGAACGACGTCGTCGACGAGTACGTGGACAGCTCGCACGTAGACCGCGAGGTGCAGCCGTCGGGTCCGGAGGGCAACGCCCGCCACGGCTCGGGGGAGATTCGCGTCGAGGGGGTCGAGCTCTTGCACGGCCGCGAGAGCGCGCAGCCCCACACGGGGGACAAGGTGACGCTCCGGCTCCACTACGCGGCGAGCGCCGACGTCTCCGGCGTCGTTTTCGGCATCGGGTTGCACACGATGACAGGTCAGCACGTCACCGGGCCGAACACCAAGGACGCCGGGCTGCTGGTCGACGTGCGACGTGGCACGGGAACGGTGGACCTGGACATCGACCGGTTGATGCTCCTGCCAGGCACCTACGACGTGTCGACCGGGGTGGCAGACTCCATGCTCGTCCACACATTCGACCACCAGACTCGCGCGCTCCGCTTCGATGTCCTCCCCGGAGAGCCGGCGGAGCGTTTCGGCGTGGTGAGTCTCGGCGGTACCTGGAACGTCAAGGAAGGTGTCGCGTGAGCGAGAACCCCCCGCAGGCGCCCACTGTCGGCGGAAAGACCTACCGCTCGCCTGAGGCGCTCGAGCTGCCCTTCGACCAGTACCAGCGGTACGCGACGGCGGCACGCGTCGTCGAGGCTCTGGGCGGCGTCGACGGCAGGACCGTGCTCGACGTCGGCGGTGCGCCCGGGTTCATGGAGGTCTTCTTTCCGGGGGCCCAGGTCGCGATCGTCGACCGGTACGGCTCGCACAGCGGGAACTTCATCGTCGCGGACGGGGCTCGCCTGCCCTTCGACGACGACGCGTTCGACGTCGTCCTCACGCTCGACGTGCTCGAGCACATTCTTCCGCCCTTCAGGGCGCCATTCTTGTCCGAGCTGCGCCGCGTGGCCCGCGACTACGTCGTCCTGAGCGCACCGCACGCCACAGACGGCGTGGAGATGGCCGAGGCGGCGCTGCAGAGCTTCGTGACCGCACGGTTCGGTGAGGTGTTCGGCACGCTGCAGGAGCACTCCGACAACGGGCTGCCCCGCATCGAGGAGACCCTGGCCGCCCTCGGTGCGGACGACTGGCACGCGGCGCGGCTGCCGAGCGGCTACCTCCCGCGGTGGCTCCTCGGCATGCTCTTCCACCACGAGCTGCTGGCCGTCGGGATGCCCGAGCTCCCGCAGCTGCACCGCTTCTACAACGAGCGTCAGTCGCTGCTGGACAACGCCGAGCCTTCCTACCGGCAGGTGGTCGTCGCGTCCGCGACGCGGACCCCGGCGGAGCTGGATGCCCTGGTGGAGAGCCTGCGGAGCCCCGGCGCAAGCGTGGACTCGCAGGTCACCCTTGGTGCGATCGGCGCCGCGGTCCTCGGTGCGCGCCTGCGGACGACGGGAGCGGTCGCGGAGGCGGAGCAGGAGGCCGGCCGCCTGCGGGACGAGCTGACCACGGCACGGACCGTGATCGCCGACCGCGAGGCGCACGCTGTGTCATTGCGCCAGCAGCTCGAGACGGCCGAGGCCGAGATCGCTCGGCTGCGCGAGCCCGCGCCCCGGCGCGGCTTGCGTGGACGTTCCAAGGAATCCCGAAATCAGCAGGGGGAGAGCACGTGACAGTGAGTCGCAGACAGGGCGTCGTCTCGGTCATCGTCGTCAACTACAAGGGCGCCGAGGACACGATCACCTGCTTGAAGTCGTTCGCCGACGTGGATTGGCCGGCGAAGGACCTCGAGCTGGTCGTGGTCGACAACGCGAGCGGCGGCGATGACGTCGAGCGGATCCGCCGGGCAGTGCCCGAGGCGGTCGTCGTCGTCTCGGAGACCAATCTCGGCTTCGCGGGCGGGTGCAACCTCGCGGTCAAGAAGAGCACCGGCGAGTACGTCGTCTTCATCAACAACGACGCCCGCCCTGACAGCGCGTTCCTCAGTGAGGCGATCCCGGTCCTCCGGCGGTCGTCGGACGTCGGGGCCGTGGCCACCAAGGTCCTCGACTGGGAGGGCAACTCGATCGACTTCGCGGGCGCCGGCATGTCCTGGTACGGGCAGGCGTTCAAGAAGGGCGTCGGGGGGCCGGCAGAGTCGGGTCCGGACCACGAGACCGACGTCCTGTTCGGCACGGGCTCCTCGCTGATCATGCGGGCCGAGGTGTTCGAGAAGGTCGGCGGGTTCGACGAGAGCTACTTCATGTTCTTCGAGGACGTCGACCTGGGGTGGCGCCTCTGGTTGCTCGGCTACCGCGTGCGGTACGTGCCGACGTCCATCTCGTTCCACCGGCACCATGCGTCGATGTCCTCGATCGGCTCGTGGCGGGAGAAGTTCCTGCTCGAGCGGAACGCGCTCTACACGATCTACAAGAACTACGACGACGAGAACCTCCAGCAGTTCCTGCCGGGGGCGATCGCCCTGGCGATCCGCCGCGGCGTGGTCCTCGGCGGGGACGACCCCACCGAGCTGGACCTCGCGTTCGGACACGACGCCGCGGAGGGACCCTCGACCACGGTGTCGCGGACGGCCCTCGCGTCGACCTACGCCGTCGACGAGTTCGTGCGCCGGCTGCCCGAGCTGGCCGCCGAGCGCGCTCGGCTGCAGGGGCAGCGTCGCCGGGACGACGTCGACATCCTGCGCCTGTTCGGCGACGCGCTGCAGCCGAACATCAGCGACGCCGGCTTCGTCGGCGCGTACGACGAGGTGGTCGAACGGTTCTCGATCCGGGAGGCGTTCGACCGGCGACGCCGGATCCTCGTCGCGACGGGCGACACGTTGGCCACCCGCATGGCCGGCCCCGCCATCCGAGCGTGGAACATCGCCCGCCAGCTGTCCACCGAGCACGAGGTCCGACTCGTCACGACGGCTGCGAGCAGCCTGAAGAGCGCGGAGTTCGAGATCCGGCATGTGAACGCCCTCGACATGGTCGAGATGGAGGCCTGGGCAGATGTCATCGTCTTCCAGGGCTTCCTGATGCACGAGCACCCGGTGCTGCGTAACAGCTCCAAGGTGATCGTCGTCGACATCTACGACCCGTTCCACCTCGAGCAGCTCGAGCAGGCGCGCGACCTCGGCGAGGCCGGGCGTCGTGAGGTCGTCAGCTCGTCGACCGGCGTCCTGAACGAGCAGCTCGCGCGTGGCGACTTCTTCATGTGTGCATCAGAGAAGCAGCGTGACTTCTGGCTCGGCCAGATGGCGGCTCTCGGTCGGCTCAACCCGATCGTGTACGACGAGGACGAGACGCTCGGCTCGCTGATCTCGGTGGTGCCGTTCGGCGTGAGCGAGACGGCGCCGGTGGCGACCACGCCCATGGTCAAGGGTGTCATCCCCGGGATCGGCAAGGATGACAAGGTCGTCCTGTGGGGCGGCGGGATCTACAACTGGTTCGACCCGCTCACCCTCATCCGGGCCATCGGCAAGGCCAAGGAGCGGGTCCCGGAGATCCGTCTGCTGTTCATGGGCGTCAAGCACCCCAACCCCGCCGTACCCGAGATGCGGATGGGTGTGGCCGCGCACAGGCTCGCCGAGGACCTCGGGCTCCTGGGCAAAGAGGTCATCTTCAACGAGGAGTGGGTACCTTACGACCTGCGGCAGAACTTCCTGCTCGAGTCGGACATCGGTGTGAGCACGCACCTCGACCACATCGAGACGGCGTTCTCCTTCCGGACCCGGATGCTCGACTACATGTGGGCGTCGTTGCCGATCGTCTGCACCGCCGGCGACTCGCTCGCGCAGCTCGTGCACGACCGGGACATGGGCACGGTGGTGCCGCCGGGAGACGTCGACGCTCTGGCGGACGCCCTCGTCGACCTGCTGACCGACGAGGAGCGCGCCCGGGAGGTCCGGGCGAACGTCGCCACGGTCGCACCGGAGTACATCTGGTCGCTCGCGCTCGACCCGCTCGTGCAGTTCTGCCGGCGCCCGCGCCGAGCCCCTGACCTCGTCGGTCCCGACGCCCCCGCGATGCTCGGCTCGTTCGTGCGGGTGGCGGAGCCGACGTGGGGTGGCGTGAAGGGCGATGTGGGCCTGTTCCGCGAGTACTTCAATGACGGCGGGGCGCGCCTTGTCGCGTCCAAGGTCAAGAGTCGGCTCAGCCGCGTCGTGCTCAGGCGCGACCCGTCCTGACCACCGACCGGTAGGCCCGCAGCGTCTCTTCGGCGCTGCGGGCCCAGCTGAACCTGGCGGCGCGCTGCAGCCCGCGAGCCGCGAGCTCGTCGTGCCGGGGACCGATCGCCTCGCGCAGCGCGTCCGCGAGGGCGCCCGCGTCGGTCGCCCCGACGGTCAGGCCCGCGTCTCCGACTACCTCAGCACACGCCGTGCCGAAGGACGTCACCACCGGCGTCCCGTGGGACATGGCCTCCAGGACCGGGAGCCCGAACCCTTCGGACAGCGACGGGAAGGCAAACGCACGGGCACCGGCGTACAGCGCGTGGAGGTCGACCCGGTCGACCCGACCCGTGACTCGAACCCGCGCCCGGACGGCGTCGGGGACGGCGGGAGGCTCGCCCCATCCCGGGGGCCCGACGAGGAGCAGGTCGGGTGCCTCCGGATCGCGTGCCAGCTCGGCGTACGCCGCCAGCAGCGTTCGGACGTTCTTGCGTGGCTCGGTCGTCCCGGCCCACATGACGTAGGGACGGTCGTCGGCGTACCGCCGACGCGCCGCTGCGATCTGCGTCGCGTCCGGTCGCACCACGGTGACGCCGTGCGGGACGACAGTCAGACGGTCGTCGTCGATCCCGGCCTCGCGGCACTCGTCGGCGGTCGCCTGTGAGGGGACGATGACGGCAGCCGCTCGGTCGAGGACCTCCTGAAGCGCCCTGCGGAAGAACGCGTTGCCGCGGTCGGTGAACAGCTGAGGCCGCTCGAGGAACGCGAGGTCGTGCACGGTCACCACGAGCGGCCGCCGGGTGGCGGGAAGCGCCCAGGTGGTGGCGTGCACGACATCGAGGGAGGGCACCCTTCCCTCCACCCGCGGTCGGTGCAGGCTCTGCCATGACTGGTAGAGCGCGGTCCGGGGGAGTCGCGACCGGACGACCGGCACGTCGATCGCCCAGTCGTCGTGAGGTCCGGCCCGGTGACGTGCGGCCAGGCCGACGGCCCGGACGTCATCGCGTGTGGCCAGCGCCCGCAGGAGCTCCACGATGTACGTGCCGGACCCTCCCGGGGCGGGCTGCCAGAGCTGCTCGACGACCAGCCCCGCGCGCAACGGTTCGAGAACGGGCATCCCGACAGCCTAGGGCGCTGTCGGGCACGCCCGGCGTCGATGGAAGGATGGTGGCCCGTGAGCCTCCGCGTGCTGATCGATGCCACTGCCGTCCCCGCCAACCGAGGCGGTGTCGGTCGCTACGTCGACGGCATCGTGCCCGCGCTGGTCGCCACCGGGCTCGAGGTCGTGGTGGCGGTGCAGCGCCGGGACGCCGAGCACTTCGCGGCCTCGGGTGCGGAGGTGGTGGCGGTACCCACTGCCGTCGAGCGTCGGGCGGTCCGGTTCGCGTGGGAGCAGACAGGTCTGCCGCGGCTGGCAGGACGGGTGCGTGCGGACGTGCTGCACAGTCCTCACTACACGCGGCCGCGCGTGCTCGGCGCGGCGTCGGTCGTCACGCTGCACGACGCCACCTTCTTCAGCCACCCGGAGCTGCACGACCGGGCGAAGGCCCGTCTGTTCACGGCGTCGACCCGGACGGCCGTGCGCACTGCCGACGCGCTCGTGGTCCCCTCGGCCGCCACGCGCGACGAGGTGCTCCGCTACGTCGGCGGGGACGCCGACCGCTTCCACGTGGCGTACCACGGCGTGGACCCCCAGGTGTTCCGGCCGGTGGCGGCGTCCGAGCGTCAGCGGGTGGCAGCCTCGCTCGGGCTCGGCACGACCCCGTACATCGCCTTCCTGGGCACGCTGGAACCCCGCAAGAACGTGCCGGCGCTCGTGCGCGCGTGGGTGCAGGTCGCCGGGGCGTTTGACGACCCGCCGGCTCTCGTCCTGGCCGGGGCGAAGGGCTGGGACGACGAGATCGACGCTGTGCGCGCACAGGTCCCCGACGGGCTCCGCCTGGTCGTCTCTGGCTACCTGCCCCTCGAGGACCTGGCTCCATTGCTGGGCGGCGCGCAGGTCGTCGCGTACCCGTCCCTGGGCGAGGGGTTCGGGTTGCCCGTGCTCGAGGCCCTCGCGTGTGGGGCCTGCGTCCTGACGACCCGCGAGCTCTCGCTGCCCGAGGTGGGCGGCGACGCGGTTGCCTACAGCGACACGACGAGCGCGTCCATTGCCACGGAGCTAGCCGCCCTGCTGGTGGACACGACACGACGCGATGCGCTCGGCCGCGCCGCGCTCGCGCGCAGCGCCAGCTTCACGTGGGACCGGTCCGCCACGGCGCACGTCGAGGCTTACGAGGCCGCGCTTTCGCGGCGCAAGAACCGGTCCGCGCGACGCTGACCCGGCTTACTCTCGCAGGCTGGCGACGTACTCCTCGACCTGTTCCAAGGTGGGCAGCAGGCCGGACGCGCGTGCCTCCGACAGGCTCGGCGCCCCGAGGTCCTTGTCCGACAGCTTGGGCGTGATGGGGCGCCCCTGACGGTCGGTGGTCGGCCAATCGATGCCGATCTCGGGATCGAGCGGGTGGATGCCGTGCTCGCGACCCGGGTCGTAGCCCGTCGAGCACAGGTACAGCACCGTCGAGTCGTCCTCCAACGCGATGAACGCGTGCCCGAGGCCCTCGGACAGATACAGCGCGCGGCGGTCGACGTCGTCCAGGACGACCGCGTCCCACCGGCCGAACGTGGGTGAACCCACGCGGATGTCCACAGCCACGTCGAGGATCGCGCCCTTCGCGCACGTGACGTACTTGGCCTGCCCAGGAGGCACGTCCGCGAAATGCACCCCGCGCAGCACTCCAGCCTCCGACACCGAGCAGTTCGCCTGGCTCAGTGCGAGCGGGTGACCGAGCGCCTCGATGAAGGGGTCGGCCTTGAACCACTCGAGGAAGACTCCACGAGGATCGCCGAACTGACGCGGGGTGAACTCCCACGCGCCGGGTACCTCGAGCTCGCGGACGCGCACGACGCACTCCTTCTGCTTAGGGGTTGGGCGCTCCAGCGTAGCCGGACGCCTACGCTGGGTCCTCGTCGTGCCCAGGGGAGGAATCGTCCCCGGCGGAGCTCAAGGAGAGATCGTGCGCTGGTTGGTGACCGGTTCGAACGGCATGCTCGGCAAGGACCTCGTGGCTCTGCTCGGTGCGCGCTCGGACGACGAGGTGACCGCCGCCGACCGTGCGACGCTCGACGTCACCGACCCCGTGGCCGTGGACACGCTGGTCGCCGGTCACGGCGTCGTCGTCAACTGCGCCGCGTGGACAGCGGTCGACGATGCCGAGACCTCCGAGGGACGGGCGTTCGACGTCAACGGCACGGGCGCGGCTCACCTCGCCCGGGCCGCGGACCGGCACGGCGCACGGATCGTGCAGGTGTCGACGGACTACGTGTTCGACGGTCGGGCCTCGTCCCCGTACCGGGAGGACGCGCCGGTGGGACCGCGGTCCGCGTACGGGCGCACCAAGGTGGCGGGGGAGTGGGCCGTACGGTCTCTCGCCGCGAACCACCTCGTCGTCCGGACGGCCTGGTTGTACGGCGAGCACGGGCCGTGCTTCCCCAAGACCGTGCTGCGCGTCGTCCGCGAGCGCGGTGGCATCGACGTGGTCGACGACCAGATCGGCCAGCCGACGTGGACCGCCGACCTCGCCGACCTGGTGGTCCGGCTCGTCGACGGGGACGCCACGCCGGGGACCTACCACGGCACGTCGTCCGGGAGCGTGTCGTGGTGGGGCTTCGCGCGAGAGGTCGTGGCCGCCGCAGGCCTCGACCCCGAGCTGGTGCGGACCACGCCGAGCGACGCCTTTGTCCGCCCTGCGCCGCGGCCTTCGTACTCGGTGCTCGGCCACGACGCGTTCCGAGAGACGGACGTCGCGCCGATCGGGCGATGGGACGAGCGCTGGAGGGTCGCTGCGCCGGCCATGGTCTGAGCTGCAGGCCGCGCCACGGCGGCGTGGACCGGGAGGGTAGGCTGTCGCCCGCCCGCCCCGGCTCCCCCGTCTGTGGAGGTCCTTCTGCATGTCGCACAACCAGCCCCAGGCAGTCACCGCCTTCGAGCGTGACGTCGTCGTCGTCGGCGGCGGTGGTCACGTCGGGCTGCCGCTCGCGATCGCTCTCGCGAGCCGCGGAGCCAGCGTCGCGATCTACGACCTCAGCCAGTCCGCCGTGGACCGGGTCATGAACGGTGTCATGCCGTTCATCGAGCCGGGCGCGCAGGAGCTCCTCGAGAAGGCGCTCGCCGACGGGCTGCTGACGGCCACCACCGACTCGTCCGTCGTCGCCTCGGCGGAGAACGTGGTCGTCGTCATCGGCACACCGGTCGACGAGCACCTCAACCCCGACCCGACCGCGATACCGAAGGCCCTGTCGGCCTGCGCCGACTCGTTCCGCGACGGCCAGCTCCTGGTCCTGCGCAGCACCGTCTACCCGGGCGTGACGGCGCTCGTCGAGAAGATGGTCGCCGCCCTCGGCGTCGATGTCGAGGTCGCCTTCTGCCCGGAGCGCATCGCCGAGCACAAGGCGATGGAGGAGCTGTTCGACCTCCCGCAGATCATCTCGGCCCGCACGGAGTCCGGCCGGGTGCGGGCCGGCGCCTTGTTCGGCAAGCTCACGGACCAGCTTGTGCAGCTGGAGCCCGAGGAGGCCGAGCTGGCCAAGCTGTTCACCAACACGTGGCGCTACATCAAGTTCGCCGCGGCGAACCAGTTCTACATGATGGCGAACGACCGCGGCCTGGACTTCGACCGCATCCGCAAGGGTCTCGCGCAGGACTACCCCCGCGCCGCGGACATGCCCGGGGCCGGCTTCGCGGCGGGTCCGTGCCTGTTCAAGGACACCATGCAGCTGGCCGCTTTCAGCGACAACCAGTTCGCGCTCGGTCACTCGGCGATGCTGGTGAACGAGGGGCTCCCGCTCTACCTCGTGAGCCGCCTCGAGGAGCGCTTCGACCTGTCGACGATGACCGTCGGGATCCTCGGCATGGCATTCAAGGGTGGGTCGGACGACATCCGCTCCAGCCTCTCGTACAAGCTGCGCCGCGTGCTCGACTTCAAGGCCGGCAAGGTGCTCGCCACCGATCCTCACGTGACCGTCGACCCGGAGCTGGTTCCGCTCGAGCAGGTGCTCGCCGAGGCCGACCTGCTGATCGTCGCGACCCCGCACGCCGAGTACCGCGATCTCCAGACCGACCTCCCGGTCGCCGACGTCTGGAACCTGCTCGGCAACGGGGTGCTCGTGTGACCCACGGCGCATCCCCCCGCGTCTCGGTCATCATCCCGGCCTACAACGAGGGCGAGCACATCGTCCCCGCGCTGGACCGGATCTTCGAGGCCGTCCAGCTGCCCTGCGAGGTCGTCGTCGTCGTGGACTTCGCCGAGGACACCACCGTCCCGGTGGTGGAGCAGTACCGGGTGGACGAGCCTCGGCTACGGGTCGCGATCAGCACCTACGGTCGGGGCCCCGCCAACGCGATCCGGTTCGGCATCGACGACGCCCAGGCGCCGACCGTCGTCGTGACGATGGCCGACGGGTGCGACGACCCCCGGCAGATCGACGACCTGGTCCGGCTCGTCGAGCGCGGAGTCGTCGTCGCGGCGGCCTCCCGCTACATGCCTGGCGGCGCACAGGTGGGCGGTCCGTTCCTCAAGTCGTTCCTCTCGCGCTCGGCCGGGCGGTCGCTGCACACGTTCGCCCGCATCGGCACCCGCGACGCGACGAACTCGTTCAAGGCCTACGACGCGGAGTTCGTCCGCTCCGTCGGCATCCACTCGCGGGACGGCTTCGAGATCGGGCTCGAGCTGACGGCCAAGGCGCGCCGGCTCGGTCGGCCCGTGGCCGAGCTGCCGACCATCTGGCTCGACCGCACCTTCGGCGAGTCCAACTTCAAGCTGGCGCAGTGGATCCCGCACTACCTGCGCTGGTACCGCTTCGCCTTCGGGCACAGTGCCACCCCCGAGCAGGTCCGGGCCCAAGCGGCCCGTCTGGTCGAGTCAACGAACGACGACGTGAAGGACGGATAAAGCATGGAGAAGGTTCTGGTCAGCGGTTCCGCTGGCTTCATCGGTGGGTATGTCGTGGAGGAGCTCCTCAGCCGCGGCTACGAGGTCGTCGGCATCGACAACTACTCGAAGTACGGCAAGGTCACCAAGTCGTACGACGACAACCCGAACTACCACCTGACCGTCGGGGACGTGCGCGAGACGAAGCTGATGACCCAGCTGCTCTCCGACTGCGACCACTTCATCGCCGGCGCCGCCCTGATCGGAGGGATCTCCTACTTCCACACCTACGCGTACGACCTGCTGGCCGAAAACGAGCGCATCATCGCCTCGTCGACCGACGCCGCCATCGCCGCGCACAAGGAGGGTCGCCTCAAGAAGGTGACCTACATGTCGTCCTCGATGGTGTTCGAGTCGACGACGTCGTGGCCCTCCAAGGAGGGTGACGAGCGCATCGTCCCGCCGCCGCTGTCGTCCTACGGCTTCCAGAAGCTCGCCGTCGAGTACTTCGCGCGCGCGGCCTGGGACCAGTACAAGCTGCCGTACACGATCCTGCGGCCGTTCAACTGCGTCGGCATCGGCGAGTCCCGCGCGCTCGGTGACGTCGAGATCGACTCCGGCAACGTGAAGCTCGCCATGAGCCACGTCGTGCCCGACCTCGTCCAGAAGATCCTCAAGGGCCAGGACCCCGTGCACATCCTGGGTGAGGGCAACCAGATCCGGCACTACACGTACGGCGGCGACCTCGCCCGCGGCATCGTCGACGCGATGGCTCACCCGGACGCGCTGAACGACGACTTCAACCTGTCGACGCCGGACGGCCACACGGTGACCGAGCTCGCCGAGATCATCTGGCACAAGATCAAGGGCGACGACGTCCCGCTGACGCTCACCCACGACCCGGCCTTCGAGTACGACGTCCAGCGCCGCGTCCCCGCCACCGAGAAGGCCAAGCGCGTGCTCGGCTTCGAGGCGACGACCAAACTCGAGGACATGCTCGACGAGGTCATCCCGTGGATCGCGCAGGCGATGAAGGACGGGACGATCTGAGCGAGGTTGTTGAGCGTTCGATCGCCCCGGTAGGAGACCGTTCCGAGCTGACCGGGGAGAGCCGTCGAGCACGGCGACGGGACGCCCTACTCGCGACGGCGTTCCTCGTCGTCTCGACCGGTCTCCTGCTGGTCATCGGAGATGGCATCCGGTCCATGAACCGCATCTGGGCAGAAGATGGAAAGGTCTTTCTGCACGGTGCGGCGAGCGGATCATTGTGGGCGACCGTCCTCACGCCGTACGCGGGCTATGCCCACGTCGTGCCGCGCACCCTGGCTGCCGTCATCGCGGTCTTCCCTTTCGGAGTCTGGGCACCCGCCACAGCGGTCGTCAGCGCGTTGGCGCGAGCCTCCATCGCGGTGCTGCTGTGGTACGCACTGGCGGATCACATCCCGAGTCGCGCCTACCGATGGGTGATGGCGGCTGTCGTCGTGCTGATGCCCGTGGCGGGTATGGAAGTTCTCAACAACCTGGCAAACCTGCACTGGTTCCTTATCGTTGCCGGTGTCGTCTGCGCGGCCTGGAGTCCGCGTCGGGTTGGGGGCACGGTCGTGCGCATCGCGGTCATGGTCTTGGCTGTGCTGAGCGACCCACTCGCCTTGGTGGCACTCCCGGTCTTGATCGCCCAATTGATTCGGAGCCGGGGCCGGCAAGATCTGGCAGCTCTGGTCGCCGTCGTCGCGGCCGCGGTCGTGCAGCTGGGGGTGGTGTTCGGAACCGCCAGAACACCGGCAGAGGATCCAGTCGGTCCCGCAGACTTTCTCTGGACCTACGCCATCAGGATCGTCTTCGGAGCTCCGAGTGGCTTTCACCTCGCCGAGGCGTGGTACCGACATCCCGTCGCCGTCGTGGTGGTCGTCTGCGCGGTGGTCGTGTGTGTGGCCATAGGGATCACGACGCGCGGCCCTCAACGGTTCCTGGCTGTCTACACCGCAAGCGTGTCGGTTGGGCTCTATGCGGCGATGATGCATTTCACCCCGAGTGCCGAACCGCTGATCCCCGCGGCAAACCTCGACGTCAGGTACTTCTCGCGTTACACCGTGGTGGCCGGACTTCTCCTGTTGATCGCAGTACTTGCGGGTGCGAGTGTGCGCAGCCCGCGTTGGGCATCTCTCATCGGCCGGACCGCTGGCGGGGTACTTCTCACGGTGTTCATGGTCGGCGTGTTCGTGGACCTGGGGACATCGCCGACCGAGGATCGCGTTGAGTGGAGTGAGATGGTGCCGTTGATGCAGGACCGGTGCAGCTCCGGCGCAGGAACTGTCTCCGTCCCGATCGAACCGTTGAGCTGGCAGTTCGTCGTGCCATGTTCCGTCGTGGAACGGTGACACCGTGGTGTCATCCCATCGTGCCGCGACGGCGCCTGGAGGCACGCGCCATCGTGCACCCTGCCTGACCGTCGCCCTCGGCGGGAGGACGACATGCGTCCCGTCCTGATCTCAGGGCTGGTGCACTCGTTCCTCCTCGTCGGTGCTCTCGTGGCCGTCTCTCTGATCCTGCGACAGTGGATCGCCGACCGGTTCCTGCTTCTCGCCGCCGCTCTCGCGGTGGTCGGTGCGACCTACTACGGGGTCGGCATCGGATGGTGGCTCGACCCCGACGTCGGTCTGTGGGCATCGCGTGCGCTCGCGGTCGGTTCCGTCGCCGTGATCGTGGTCGTCGCGTTCCGGGCGCGGGATCGGCTGATCGTCGTCGTGCGCACGCACTGGCTTCCGCTCGCCGCCATGTGCGCGTACGCGTTCGCCGTGCTGGGTCTGGGCTTCCTGCGAGGGGGAGCGGGCACACCGGCGGACACGCCGGCCTCGCGCTTCACCTGGCGGCTGCCCCCGGACAACGTCCTGCCGTACCTCTTCGGGCGCCACGTCGAGCTGCACGGCCACAGCAGCGTGCCCCCGCCGGTCTCGGGATGGCTCTCGAGCGACCGGCCGCCGCTCCAGTCGGCGATCTGGCTCGGCCAGACGCTGGGACCGCGCGACGACGTGCGGGCGGCGCTCGACTACCAGGTGGTCGGAGTGCTCCTCCAGTCCGTCTGGGTCCTCGGCGTGTGGGTCCTGCTGGGCGTGCTCGCGGCGCGCCGGGCAAGCGCGGCTGTCGCTCTCGGTGCGTGCGCGGCCACCGGTGTCATCGTCGTCAACACGTTCTACGTGTGGCCCAAGCTGCTCGCGGCTGCGTTCGCCCTGACCTCCCTTGCGGTCGTGCTTCGCCGCCCCGGCGCTCGAGCGCCAGCCCAGTACGGTCTCGCCGCGCTGCTCGCAGCGCTGGCATACCTAAGCCACGGCGGCGTCGCGTTCCTCCTCGCTCCCGTCGCTCTCCTAGGGTTCTGGCGTGCCTGGCACGCGTCGCGTCGCTGGGCGTCCCTGGGAACCGCGATCGGGTGCGCCGTTGTGGTGGTCGCTCCGTGGACTGCGTACCAGCGCCTGGTTGATCCTCCCGGTGACCGCCTGTTGGCCTGGATGCTCGCGGACGTCAAGGAGATCGACGCCCGACGCCCGCTCGCTGCCATCCGCGACCAGTACGCCGCCGTGGGCCTGGCGGGCGCGGTCGAGAACAAAGTGCAGAACGTCATGCGGTTGCTGGGTCATGGAGGGGACACGAGCAAGGCGATCCAGAACCTCGACAGCTGGGACGGCTCCGCCATCGCGTTCTGGCGGTCGGAGACGTTCTACTCATTGCTGCCGGCTCTGGGGCTTCTCCTGGTGCTGGCGGTGGGATGGATCGTGCGGCGCGACCGCCACCCTGGCGACCTGCGGGCCGCGACGACGCTCGCCGGCGTCACGGGCGCCGGTCTTCTCTTCTGGGTCCTGGCGATGTTCGGACCCGGCACCACCTTCCTGCACCAGGGCACGTTCGCGTTCGTCCTGCTCGCGGCGTGCGCCCTGGCGCTCGCCGGGAGCGCTCTGTCGATCCAGTTCGCCACGTTCGTGGTCGTCGCCACGGCCGCCGTGACGCTGGTCGTCGCACTTCCCCAGCGAGTGGCCACCGGAGCGCCGGTGCTGCCGGACGCACCCGTGCTGCACTCGGCCGCTGTGGTGTCCCTCGGTTCGGCGGCTGTGTTCGTCGCCCTGCTCGTTCTCTCGGCGCGCTCCCGAACCATGGACCCAGAGATCGTCCCGCCCCTCGGACGAGAGCCGGTCCATGAGTCCACCTGACAGCCTGCGACGGCGCTATCTCGCGATCCACCTGGTGCTGCTCGCCGTCGCAGGCGTCGTCCTGCTCGTGGCGAACCGGCACCAGTGGTTCTTCGGCGACGAGTGGGAGTTCTTCGTCAACCGGGGGCTCGTCGGCGCTCGGTTCGACGTGTGGCGACCGCACAACGAGCACTGGTCGACGCTCCCGATCCTCGTGCTCACGTTCCTGCGGGACACGGTGGGGCTTGCGACCTACTGGCCGTACGTGGTGGTCCTCGTGGCGCTCCACCTCGGTCTCGCGCACGTGCTGTGGCGGGTCAGCATCCGCTCAGGTGCGCACCCGGCGATCGCGACGGCCGGCGCGGCCGTGTTCTCCGTGCTCGGAGCGGGCTCGGAGAACCTGCTCTGGGCGTTCCAGATCGGGTTCGTGGGCAGTCTGCTCCTGGGTTGGTCGGCCGTGCTCGTGGGGGACCGGGAGGGTCGTCTCGGGTGGCGGGACTCGGCGGTGGCCACCTTGCTGGTGGGCGCGCTGCTGTGCTCCGGCATCGGCGTGCCCACCGTGGTCGCGGCAGGGGTGGCGGTCCTCATCCGCAGCCGCAGTTGGGTGCGTGCCGTCATCGTGGCGGGTGTCCCCGCCGTCGTCTTCGCCGTCTGGTTCCGGCTGATCGGTGCCGTCAACCCCTCGCCACCCACGCCCGAGCGGGACCTTCAGGCCCATGTGTCGGGGCTCGCCCATGGGATCGCGGCGCTGCTGCGATCGGTGACGGGCGGCCCGACGATCGCCGTCCTCGCGGTTCTGCTGGCGGTCGGCGCGTGGGCCGCCGTGACCGGGTTCCGGGCGGCGAAGGGCGAGCCGGTAGCGCGCGGGGCAGCGGCAGCCCTCGGCGGTGTCGCGGGCGCCGCTACCTTCGTGGTGATTGTCGAGCAGGGCCGTGCGGACCTGATGGCGTCGCGCTACGCCTACGTAGCCGTGGCCTTCGCCCTGCCGCTCGTGCTCGTCGCGGTGAGCGCCCTGCCGGCGCGGCGTTGGGTGACCGCGACCGCCGTCACCGCGATCGCGCTCGTCGGCGCTCACAACGTCGTGCTGCTGTTCTCGCACGCCGCCGCGGAGGCCGAGCGCGAGGCGACGGCACGGTCCGTCGTCCTCGCCGGGGCACGCCTCGCCCTCGACGGAGACACGTTCCTGACCGAAAACCCCGAACCCGAGCTGAACCCCGACATCACGCTGGACTCGCTGCGCCGGTTCGTCCGGGACGCGGGGCTGCCGGCCGACGCCACCCCGGTCGGGACGAGCACAGCGCTGCGCAACCTCGACGTCGTCGTCGGCGCCCAGGTGCTGGACGGCGTCCAGCCCACCCCGCCGACGGACGCGAAGTCCGTGGGCGCGCCGCCGGCGGCCGATCCCGCGGATCCGGGAGCGGTGTGCTGGACCGCGATCGCCGGGCAGCCGGCTCGTGTGATCGTCGCCGCGGAGTCGTCGCCGCTAGCGTTGCGGTTCCTGCCCACGTCGGCGAAGTCGTTCGACCTGGTCGTGCAGAACGATGGTGTGCGCTCGCCCGCTCGACCCTTCCCGCTGAGCGCCGAGCACGACACGGTGATCACCTCCGGGCTTCCCGCCGGGTCGGTCCTCCAGGTCCACGTCCCGCCGGGCGCTGTCCTCTGCGAGGTGTCATGACGGACCCGGGGCCTCGCCCAGGGCAGCGCGTCGACCTCCTCGTCCTCGGTGCGATCGCCCTGGCAGGGACCGCCCTGCTGCTGCTGTGGCGGGGGCACCCGGCGCCGCTGGACCGCCTGTGGGCGGAGGACGGCACGGCCTTCCTCGGGGTGGCCGTGCAAGGGGCGTTCCTGCGAGACCTCCTGTTGCCGTCGGCGGGATACGCGCACGTGGCGGCGCGGCTGGCGGCGGAGGTCGTGGCGACGTTCCCGCCGCGCTCGTGGGCGGTGCTCTCCGCCACCATCTCCGCAGGCGTCCGGGTCGCGGTCGCCGTGCTGACGTGGTTCGCGGTCCGGGAGCACATCCCGGGTCGGCTGTGGCGGTACGGGCTCGTCGTCGCCGTGATCGTGCTGCCCGTCGGGGGCCTCGAGACGCTCGACAACCTCGCGAACCTCCACTGGTTCCTCGTCTACGCCGGAGTCCTCAGCGCGTTGTGGGCGCCGACCACACGCGGCGGGCAGATGGTGCGCTGCGGCACGATGGCGCTCGCGATCCTGAGCGACCCGCTCGCGATGGTGCTGGTGCCGCTCGTCCTGCTGCGGGCCGTGCAGCGGCGCCGGGTCGAGGAGTACGTGGCGACCGCCGTCGTCGCCGTCGCCTGCGCGATACAGCTGAGCGTCGTCCTCGTTAGCTCGCGGGTCTCGTTTCCGGGGACATCGCCCGCGGGCTACGCGCGCGGCTATGTCGCGCGCGTCATGTTCGGGTCGCTCAGCGGCGTGGACCTGGCCGCGGCCGTGTACCCGGTGTCGGCCGTCGTCGTGATCGTCGTCATCGTCGGTCTCGCGCTCGTGCTCCGCGGGATACTCGTGCGCGGGCCGCAGCGTCTGCTCACGGCGGTCTGCGCGGGCATCAGCGTGGCTCTGTGGGTGGCCATGCTGCGGTACGTACCCCTGGCCTCGCTCCCGGACGCCGTCCCGGGGGAACGCCTCGTCGTCGATCTCAACAGCCGGTACACGCTGGTCTGCGGGCTGTTCTACGTCACGGCGGTGATCGCCGGGATGTCGGCGCCCGTGGCGGCGGGCGTGCGACGCACGATCGTGCGGTCGGCCAGTGTGGCCCTGGCCGCCTGGTTCGCCGTCGGCGTCGTCACGGCGGTAGGCGACGACTACGAGAGCAGCGTGCCCGGGTGGGCGAGCGCCGTCGGGGCGGCGCACCAGCTGTGCGCCGCCGACGGGTTCGGTGTGGTCGAGATCCCGATCGAGCCCGACGGGTGGGTCATGCCGGTGCCGTGCTCGCGGCTCACCGGTGGGTGAGCCGCGAGCACGGCCCCCGCTCAGCCGGCGACCGTGACCGACCGGCAGGCGAGCACGGTGTTAGGCCCGCCGGGCACGTTGATGGCGTAGAAGCACACGTTGTGCGTGCCGGCGGTCGCCGCCACTGTCCCGCTGAACCCGTGGCGATCACCCTTGCCGAACGCGGCCGCCACGTCAGGGCGTGAGCCATCGGCCAGCCACGGCGTACCGACGCCGTCGACGTAGACGTGGACCTGGATCGGGTCGCTCGTGTCGGGATCCAGCGTCCAGCCACCCACGGCGATGCCGCCGGTGGTAGACGACAGCGTGTCGACGGCACCGATCGGGGGTGCGTTGGTCACGGTGACGTTGGCGCAGCGCAGGACGGTGTTGGGGCCGCCCCCGCTGTCGATCGCGTACACGCACACCGAGTGCGTCCCGCCGGGCACCGAGACGAGACCGGAGAACCCGTGCGTGTCGCCCTTGCCGAAGGCGGCTGCGACATCGGGCCGGCTCCCGTTCGCCAGCCACGGTGTGCCGACGCCGTCGACGTACACGTGGACCTGGATCGGGTTGGTCGTGTCCGGGTCGAGAGCCCAGCCTGACAGTGCGATGCCCTGCGGGGTGCCCGCGAGCTGGTCGAGAGCACCGGTCGGCGCCGCGTTGGCCGCGCTCGGCACCCGGACCTGGGTGCACGTCAGGGTGGTATTGGGTCCGCTGGGCACGTTGATCGCATACACGCAGACGTTGTGATCGCCCGGGGACGCGTTCACGGTGCCGCCGAACCCGTGGTTGCTGCCGACGCCGAACATCGCCCCGACGTCGGGTCGGTTGCCGTTGGCGAGCCACGGCGAGCCGACTCCGTCGACGTAGACGTGCGTCTGGATCGGTGCGTCCGTGTCCCGGTCGACGGCCCACCCTGCGACCGTGATCTGGCCCGGGCTGGTGCTGAGGGTGTCGATCGAGCCGAACGGCGCCTGGTTGGTGACCGTCACGGTCGCGCAGCGGAGCGTGGTGTTCGACCCGCCTGTGGCGTCGATGGCGTACACGCAGACGGAGTGGGTGCCGGCGGAGGCAGGGACGGTCCCGGAGAACCCGTGCCTGGCCCCCCGGCCGAATGCCGCGTCGATGTCGGCGCGCGCCTGGTCCGCGACCCACGGTGTGCCGACGCCGTCGACGTAGACGTGGACCTGGATCGGGTTCGTCGTGTCCTTGTCCAGGGCCCAGCCCGAGAGGACCACGCCGAAGGCTGAGCCGCTGATCGAGTCGACGGCGCCGACCGGGGCGCGCTGGGTCGTCGAGCCGAACCAGTCGGTGAAGAACCGCCAGAAGTTGCGGTTGCCGTACGACGAGCACGGGTCACCGATTCCGGCCCCGGCGGCCAGTGCCGCGGCATTGGGCTGATAGGGCGTGTAGTTGTACAGACCCGCGGTGGCCTGGCTCTGGATCGTCACAGCGGAGCTGCCACAGTCGGCGTTCGGGTGGTAGCCGATCTGGTTCACCTGCCCGGTCTGGAACCGGTAGCTCTTGGGCGACAGCCGGTACCGCTGGAACTGCGAGGCCGCCGAGTAGACCTGGTTGAAGAAGCCGTAGTACAGGGCGTCACAGGGCGCGGTGTCCGGGCACGCGAAGCCCATCGCCTTCTGGTAGACCCCGGCCGTCCCGGCGGTCTTGCGGTTGATCATCGACTGCTCGACCTGCAGCTTCACCAGGAGCACGCGAGGATTGATCGCGCAGGCGGTGGCAACCTTCGAGATGACCTGCGCCGCGCTCTCGTCAGCGGCGCCCGTGTAGTCGAGTGGGCAACGCCCGTCCGACGGACGCGATGCCGTGGCCATGTGGTAGTCCTTCACGCAGGCCGTACCGTCGGACGCGGGGACGCAGCCTGCGCCGTTCACGGTGAGGAAGTTCTGGATGTCGGCGTCGGTCATCGACCGGTAGTCGTAGAAGATCGGGTCGGAGATGATCAGGCCCGGCTCGAAGAGGGCGTTGTCGGCCGCGGACGCGGCACTCGTGGGTATGACGAGCGCACCGAGCAGTGCACTGACGGCGGTCAGTGCCGCGACGAGAACCTTGCGCATCGATCTGCCTCTCCAGGCCGTGGGGACGCCGCACGGTATCGCAGCCGCGACGACCCCGGGCCGACCTAGAAACCTCGGCGTGGCGCCGTCACGTTCCGGCCTCCCGGCCGAGACTCACAGGGTCCGGCACCCCACGAGTGAGTTCGCGCCGCCCGAGTAGTCAATCGCGTACACGCAGACCTGGTGGTTGAAACCGCTCAGCACGGGGAACGTCCCGTCGAAGCCGTGCGCCGACCCGTTGTGGAAAGCCGCCACGACGTCCGGTCGGTTTCCAGCGGAGGACCAGGCGACAAGAGGGGCACCGTCCAGCCAGACGTGAACCGCCACCGACGTCGACGTGTCCGGGTCCATCGCCCAGCCCGAGAGGTGGACGATCCCGCCGGTCCTGGTGGCCACGTCGAGGGCGCCGATCGGTGCCCGGTTCACGACCGTCAGGCGCCGGCAGCCGAGGAGGGAGTTCGGCCCACCGGTGCCGTCGATGGCCCACACGCAGACGTCGTGCGGACCGTTCGTCGCGGGCAGCCACAGCGCGAAGCCGTGCGCGTCACCCTTGCCGAAGGCGGCACCGACGTCGGGTCGCGACGCGTTCGCGATCGTCGGAGTCCCGACGCCGTCGACGTACACGTGTGTCTGGATGGATGCCGAGGTGTCGGGGTCGAGCGCCCAGCCCTGCACGACGATCCACCCCGACAGGGCACCGACGACGTCGATCGCGCCGACGGGGGACGCGCCGACGGTGATCGTGCGACAGCCGAGCGGCGGGTTGGGCCCGCTCGGTGTGTTGATCGGGTAGACGCAGACCTGGTGGCTGCCCTGGGGTGTGGGGATAGTGAGGTCGAACCCGTGCGCGGCCCCGGCGTGGTGCGCGGCGTCGACGTCGGGACGGGGAAGAGCGGCTCGGGTGGCGGTCCCGGCGCCGTCGACGTAGACGTGGACGTCCACCGGGTCGTTGGTGTCAGGGTCGATTGCCCAGCCGTTGACGTGCACGCCACCCGGCACCGGTTCGATCACGTCGACGCGGCCGAACGGTGGGCGATTGGTCGTGACGAACTGGCACCCGATCGACACGTCCGCACCCTCACCCGTGTTGCGCACGGTGAGGCAGACGAGGTGCGTTCCTGCCGACGCCGCCACGGTGCCCGCGAAGCCGTGGTTCGGGCCGACTCCGAACGCGGCCGCCACGTCCGGTCGGTACGCGTCGGCGCGGACGACACCGGCTGCGCCGTCGATCGAGACCGCGACGTCCACCGGGGCGTCGGTCCCGCGGTCGTAGGCCCAGCCCGTCACGGCGACGCCCGACCCGGTCCCGCGGACCTGGTCGATGGTGCCGCGGGGGGAGACGCCGACCGTGTCGTTGACCAGCTGTGCGACGCGTCCGCGGATGGCGGGGAGGCTGTCGTAGAGCGACTGGCCCGGGCAGGCCGTGAGCTGGGCGTCGCGATGCCCGTAGATCGTGGGGAACGACACGACCGTGCCGTCCGGATACTTCGACGCGCCCCCGCCCGACACCATCTGCACCGTGTCGCCGGCGCGGATCCCGAACGTCGAGAACCGCCACGCGATCAACTGGCTCAGGGCTTCGAGGAGCTCCGCCGACGGACCCGTCGTAGTGAATGTCCCGATCGCCGCGATCCCGATGGTGCGGGAGTTGAACCCGCCCGTGTGCACGCCGATGACGGTCGTGTCGATGCTCCCGCCGCGTCCCTCGAACACGCGGCCGAAACGGTCGACGAGGAAGTTGTAGCCGATGTCGCACCACCCCCGTCCACCGGCCGACTCGGGTCGGGTGTGGAACGCGAGGATCCCGTTGAGGATTCGCGGGACGTCGGCGGGCGAGTAGTCGTTGGCCGAGTCGGTGTGGTGCACGGCGGCGGAGACGAAGCCGGTCGAGGAGTAGTCGGGGGTGCAGGTGCGCAGGCTCTCGTCCGCGCCCCACTCGGCTCGCGTGATGATCCCGGGTCGTCCGGGCGCGGCGGTGGTGAGCGCGGACGTGGTCGCGCGGGCGATCTGCGACCGCGACGCGCTCGCCTCGGTACGCAACGACGCGCCGCTGATGGTCGGCTCGGCGGCGGACACCTCCGTGCTCGGCGCGTCGACGAGCACGGCCTTGAGCGCCGTCACAGGTCCTTCCGACGACTCCGCCCAGACCTGGAGCCCGTCGGAGTTCAGCGCGATCACCGGGTCGGACCCGCGACGGTGGGTCCGGCGCCCCTCCGTGCTGTCGGGGTCAGGGGCGGCGTCTCCCTCGGCCACGGCCTCCCACTCGCTCCAGCCCTCGTCCGAGTGCAGGCGGTACCGGACGACGACGTCGTCCGCGTCGGAGCTCGACCAGGTGAAACCGAGCACCGAGAAGTCGTCAGTGAGACGGGGCGCGGTCAGCACGTCGGGCTCGGCGGCAGGTCCCGGGTCCGCCTGCGGTCCCTGCGTCGTGACGTCGTCGGACGGTGCCGGTGGTGTCGCGGGGAGCTCGGGCACCTCGTCAGGGGCGACGCCGGACAGCGCGAGCTCGGTCACGGCGGGTGGCGCATCGGCGTCGGGGGCCGCGGAGGCTGCCGTCGGCATCACGCCGGCACCGAGGACGACGGCGTAGATCGCGAGCACCGAGCGGAACATGGGTGGAGCCTTTCGAGTGGAGGGCTCTAGCGGACCACAGCTTCGTGTGCTGGTTCACCCGACACACCGGCTACGCACAGGAGTGGGCGCGTCCGGACTCCGCTAGGTGATGTGGAGAGGGTCGGCGGCACCCGTACCCTTGTGCCTCGACCCTGCGCCCGCCGCACACCTGATAATCCCCGGAGAACGACACGCATGGCTGATCACCGGCCCGACCGCCGATGGCTCATCCTCCATCTCGCACTTCTCGCCGTCGCCGGGGTGGTGCTCGTGTGGGTGAACCGCGACCAGTGGTTCGTCGGGGACGAGTGGGAGTTCCTGATCAACCGCGGGTTCAGCGGCGCGGCTCTCAACATCTGGGTTCCGCACAACGAGCACTGGTCGACCATCCCGATCCTCGTCTGGGTGGCGCTGCGCGACACGGTCGGCCTCGCCAGCTACTGGCCGTACATCCTCGTGCTCATCGGCACGCACCTCGCGCTCGCGCACTTCGTGTGGCGAGCGGCGCTGGCCAGCGGAGCGGCACCCGTGCTGGCGACCGCGGGCGCCGCCGTGTTCTCACTGCTCGGCTCGGGTAGCGAGAACCTGCTGTGGGCGTTCCAGATCGGCTTCGTCGGCAGCGTCGCCTTCGGCTGGCTCGCGATGCTCGTCGGTGACCGCGAAGGCCGGCTGGGCCGGCGGGACGTCGCCACGGTCGGACTGCTCGTGTGTGCCCTGATGTGCTCCGGGATCGGGGTGCCGGCCGTCGCGGCGGCCGCCGTGGCCACCCTGGTGCGGTCGCGCGACATCTGGCGGACGGTCGTCGTCGGCGGTGTCCCCACCGTCGTCTACCTCGTCTGGTACCTGCTCGTGGGGTCGGTCAATTCGGGTGCACCAGCGGTCTCCGGCGACGGACCGGTGACCGTCGTCGTGGAGCTGTGGGACGGCGTGCTGACGATCCTGCACGGCGCCACAGGTGCACCGACCCTCGTCGCGGCGTCGGTCGCGCTCTTCGCGCTCGTCACGTTCGTCTGGGCGATCGTCCATGCGGTTCGGCGTGATGAGGGCAGCCGCGACCGTGCCGTCGCCGTCGGCGGATTCGCCGGCCTGATGCTCTTCCTCAGCATGGTGGTCGCGGCCCGGGGCGGGCTCGAGGCGCCGCGGTACGCGTACGTCGCCACCGCGTTCGGGCTCCCGCTCCTCGTCGTGGGCCTCAGCGCCGTGACGGCCCGCGTGTGGTTCCGCGCTCTCGTCGTCGCGGCGTTCGGCGTGGTGCTCGTCTACAACACGCGGCTCCTGGTGGACAACTCGGTCAAAGAGGCCGCCGCCGAGTCGATCACGCGGCAGAAGGTCACGGCAGCCGCGCACCTCGCCGTGACGCAGGACGAACAGTTCCTCGGCTCCCAGATCGACCCGCGGATCAACCCCGACGTCACGGTCGAGGGGCTCGGTCCGCTCGCCCGCGACAACGGCCTGCCGACGTCTCCCATCACACCGTTCGGGTTGTCCAGCGCCCTCGTGATGCTGGACGTGGGCGTCGGCGACGGACCGCTCGAGCCGCTCGTCGGGACGCCCGTGGTGACGCAGACGTTCGAGGCCGAGGCCGTGGACGGGCAGAAGTGCTGGCAGGTGGGAGAGGCACCGGTCTACGCCCGGGTGCTCCTCGAGAGCGACGAGGCGCCGTTCGGCGTCGAGGTCCGTGGCGAGCAGGGACGCACATTCCAGCTGCGCGTGGGTGTCGAGGAGGCCGAGGGCGACGTGCGCACCGTGGCGATCCCCGAGGACGGTTCGCTGGTCCTCACCACGCAGCTCGCGAGCGGGGTGCCGCTGAACGTGGGGTTCCTCCCGGCGGAGACGCTGGTGTGCGCCGTCGCACCCTGATCGGGGCCGCTGCCCGGATCAGGACGCCGTGGGCGCCGGCTCGGGGTCCTCGATCGGAGCGGGCTCGCGCAGCGTCCCCCACGGGTGCAGGCACAGGGCGACGAGGCCGGCCAGCCCGATGGCGAGGATCAGCCCGAGTACGGGCACCGGCAACGGTGGGACCCACTCGTCGATCGGCGTGACGAACCACTCGCGCCCTGCGCCGAACGTGTACCGGTGCAGGTTGATGAAGAACGCGACGAGCTGGTACGTGAACCACGCGGCACCGAACAGGGCGCACAAGTTCCGGCCGATCCGACGGCCAGGCGAGTCCGGCGACCCGTCCAGAACGAAGGCCGCGAGGATCGGGATGCCCACCACGGCCGGCAGGAAGTAGCGCCCCTGCCAGACGATGCCGAGATACTTGGCCTGCGTGGAGTGCAGCACCACCGGGATGACGATGCAGGCGAGGGCCAGGCCGACGAGGACGAGCCGCTCGCGCCAGGTGCCGACAGCCAGCGCGAGCGCGCACAACGCCCCGACGACCGACACCACGAGGAAGTACACCCAGATCGGCAGGCCGGTCTCCATCCAGCCGAACTGGCCGATCATGTTCGCGACGTAGTTCGACGTGGACCCGAGCGAGACCTGGACGGCGTCCCAGAACTCGAGCTCGGGGTGGTGGACGACGCCGTCGGATCCGAGCGTCCCCGCGTACCTCGTCCACGCGAGAGCGGCGACGGTCGCCAGGCCGACGAGTCCGATCCAGGGCCAGATGAACCGGCGACGCAGGATCACACCGGTCTGGCGCAGGGGCGAGGCCAGCACCACGGCCGCGGCGATGATGACCAGGAAGAGCGGGGAGAGGCCGCGCAGGTTCACGAAGACGCTCGCCATGATGGCGATGGCCACGATCCGGGAGCGGAACCGCGCGGGCTCGTCGGAGCGCAGCAGCACCGCCAGGGACACCCATAGTGACGCGCCGGCGGCGACCTCGAGCGCGGCGGGGTTGATCGAGCTGCCGAGGAAGATCACCATCGGCGTCAGGGCCAGCAGCAACCCGGTGGGCAACCAGCCACGCCGCGTCGCGGTCAGCGCCTGCGCGAAGCCGTACGCCAGCGCGGCCGCGCAGAGCGCGGCGCTCACGAGCCGCATCAGGTAGAGCGAACCCTGGCCCGATGGGAAGAACGAAGGCAGGCCGACGACCGAGTAGTAGAGCGGGTTGTAGGTCATCGCCGTGGTCACCACGTGCGTGATCACACTGGGCGCCCCAGCGACCGGGCGCTGGCAGACCGCCGTCTGGTCGGGGTGGAACGCGAAGCACGTCATCGAGGGCGTATAGGCGATGACGGCAGGGACGTCGACGTAGCCCCAGCCGGGGCGCTCAGGGTCGTAGCGGTCGCCGAGCAGCTCGCCACGGACGACGGCGGCCGCCTTGATCGCGTGCGCGGGCTCGTCGGGGGCCGCGGTCAGCGGGTTGGCCAGACCCCAGGCGACGAACATCGTCATCAAGGCGACGAATGACAGGCAGAACGCAGTCGTCGTCGTCAGCGGTCGCCGTACGCGGGCGGACCCCGCCACCGGACCCGCGGGCTCGTTCTCGATCGCGGTCGGCCCGGATCCTGCCGCACTCGCGCTGCTCGATGCCATCAGCGAAACACCCATCGTCGATAGAGGAGGAAGTTGGTGATCGTGGTCAGCCCGACCGCGATCGTCTTGGGGATGAACGGGGTGAGGCCGTGTGCCACGCCGACCGTGACGATCACGAGCGTCACGGCGTAGTTGGCCGCGAGCAGCACCGCGTACCGCACGCCGTGGCGGAGCGTGCTGCCGCCGTCCTGGGAGAACGTCGCGCGGTTCAGGGCGAAGTTGAGGAGCACGCTCGTCCAGAAGCCGATGGTCGCGGCGAGCCAGACGGGTTGGCCGAGGGGGCCCGAGATGAGCAGGAGGAGCCCTGTGTCGACGACGTAGCTGAGGATGCCGGCGCCGAGGTAGCGGACCAGCGCAGTGCGCGAGCTCAGCACGACCGCGGCGTCGGCGGTCGTGCTGTCCTCAGTGCTCACGGTGCTCGGTCGGGTCGACGCTCCGATCAGGGTCGACGGCGGCGGCCGACTGGAGCCTCCGAACCGCCAGACGCAGCGACGCCACCTCCTCGGCGAGGGTGCGGGTCTTCTCCTCAAGCGTCGAGGTCTCGCCGCTGAGCTGGAGGCACACAGCGAGCAGGACCAGAGCGGCCACCGCGAACAGCAGATTGACCGGAGTCTCGACCCCCACAAGGTCAGCCAGCCAGAGCGCGATGTTCGGGAACACCGCCAGCAGGCATACTCCGAGGGCGACGACGATCCAGATGGCGGCGTACTTCTCCCGGATCCGACGCGTCCGGAGCAGCTGCACGAGGAGCGCGAGGACCGCCAGGCACAGGACGACGGCGAACAGATAGCCGCTCACAGGTCCTCCGCCGTTCGGGGCTCGACGGACGGTCGGGACAGAGCCATCAGCAGCGCGAGCGCGGCTCGGCCGAGAAACACGGTGGACTTCAGGGGCCCGTGGGACGGTCGGCCACCGGCGCGTTCCCGCATGGTCACGCCGATCTGGGTCACCTTCAGCCCGGAGCGCGCGGCGATGACGAGGGCCTCGACCGTGTCGCCGAGGTACTCGGCCGGGTAGTCCGAGGCGAAGAGGTGGACGGCTCGCGGGCCGTAGGCCTTGAAGCCCGAGGTGGTGTCCGTGAGCTTGTGGTGCGCGATGCGCGAGATCGTCGCTGACAGCGTGCGCATGGCCCACCTGCGAGGTCCGCGCACGTCGTAGGACTCCGCGTCGGCGAAGCGGGCACCGATGACAATGTCCACCGACTGGGCATCCAGCTCCGCCACGAGCCGCGGGACGTCGGCGGGGTTGTGCTGGCCGTCGGCGTCGACCTGCACCACGGCTGTGTACTGCTCGCGGGCGGCGTAGCGGAAACCCGCTCGCATCGCGCCGCCGACTCCGAGGTTGAACGGAAGGTCGAGGCTGGGGACGCCCGCGCGGGCGACCACGCTCGACGTCCTGTCGGTCGAGCCGTCGTTGACGACCAGGACGTCCGCGTCGGGCACCCGGTCGGCGATCTCGGCTAGGACGGCCGTGATCGTCTCCTCCTCGTTCCAGGCGGGGACGACGATCAGGACCCGGGGGGCCGTCACGGCGTCCCGACCCGGGTCAGCCGCGAACTCACTACTCGTGGCACGGTCCGCGGCCGTGGTCGATCTTCGTTCGGGGTGGGCGTTGCGCACATGTCAAATGGCAAGGCTAGACCATCTCTCGTCGTCGACCGCCGGCGCCAGGCGCCGTGCGAGATCAGTTCAGACCTTGGCGCCGGGATCAGCGAGCAGGCCGAGCAGGTAGGCGCCATAGCCGGACTTCACCAGTGGTTCTGCGCGCTCCCTGAGCTCGTCGTCGCTGAGGAACCCGCGACGCCACGCGATCTCCTCGGGGCAACCGACTTTCAGCCCCTGCCGGTGCTCGATCGTCCGGACGTAGTCGCCGGCCTCGAGCAGGGAGTCCACCGTGCCCGTGTCGAGCCACGCCGTGCCGCGGGCGAGGACCTGGACCTGGAGCGTGCCGGCGTCCAGGTAGTGACGGTTCACGTCGGTGATCTCATACTCTCCGCGCGCGGACGGCCGCAGCTCGCGCGCGATCTCGACGACGTCGTTGTCGTAGAAGTAGAGACCGGGCACGGCGTAGTTCGACCGCGGCGCCACGGGCTTTTCCTCGAGCGAGAGCGCCCGGCCAGTCGCGTCGAACTCGACCACTCCGTAGCTGGTGGGATCCGCGACGCGGTACGCGAAGACCGCAGCGCCGTCGATCTCGTCGAACCGCTGGAGCTGGGTCCCCAGGCCCGGGCCGTAGAAGATGTTGTCACCGAGCACGAGCGCGACGCTGGAGTCCCCGACAAACTCGGCACCGAGCACGAACGCCTGGGCGAGACCGTTGGGCTCCGCCTGCACCGTGTAGTTCAGGTCGACCCCGAACTGCGAGCCGTCGCCGAGGAGGCGCTGGAACTGCTCGGCGTCGTGCGGGGTCGTGATGATGAGGATGTCCCTGATCCCCGCTGCCATCAGCGTGGACAGCGGGTAGTAGATCATCGGCTTGTCGTACACGGGCACCAGCTGCTTGCTGACGCCCAGGGTGATCGGGTGGAGCCTCGTGCCTGAGCCGCCGGCCAGGATGATTCCGCGCATGGGTGACCATTCTGCCGTACGCGAGCCGACGCCCGGTGCGGTGCTCCCCGCTCGGCGGACGAGGCGGCGGGTGCACTCAGCCGAGAAGGTCGGCGTCGACCTTCTCCGACGACACGATTCGGGCGCGTCGGGCCGCGTCCGCCAAGAATGCTCCGGTGGTCGCGGGGTCGACCAGAACGAGCGACCCACCAGTAGCCAGCACGCCGACGGCGCGCAGGACCGACCCCGCGTCGAGCTCCGCGGGCGCGGTGAGCAGGACGCGCGCCCCGGGCCCGGAGTCGGAGGCGGCCGTCGCCCGGAGCAGCAGCTCGCCGTGGGACACGGTGACGGCGCCGTCGTCGAGCGCGGGTGCGCCGCTGTCGACAGCGGGTGCGTAGCCGAGAACGTCGCCGTACGTCATGACGGCGGAGGCGGCGTCGACGGCCCCAGGGGGCAGCCTGCCGTCGAAACGGCGGGCCATGGCTCCGAGTGTCACCGCCACCACCGGCGCGTCTCGCCGGGCCGGCTCGGTCGTGACGACGAGGTCCGCCGACGTCGACGGCGCGACGACAGCGCACGCGCCGACCCGCCACCCGGCCAGCAGCCACACAACCGTGCGCCAATGCACCGGGAGGTCCAGGAGCACCCGCTCGCCCGGACCGGCGTCGAACTCCTCGACGAGCAGGTTCGCGGTCTTGTTCACCCAGTTCTCGAGCACCGCGCCCGACAGTTCGACGCGCTCGCCGCCGTCCCCGTACCAGGTGATCCGCGGCCGCCCGGGCTCGCGGGTCAGCAGCTGCAGCAGGTCGGCGATCGTCGTCACGGGCACGTCGACAGCGTAGATCGACACGCCCGGGTCACCCGTCCGAAGCAAGTTCACCCCACCAAATCGGACAGTTACCACGGCGCCGCTTGACCAACGCGAACGACACGCGTGTAATTCCTTAGAACAGATTCATGAGCGAGCACCACCCGCGGCAGCCCGTAAGAGCGTCGCACGCCGAGCCCCTGACCGAGCAGCAGAACCAGCACGAGGACCGCACGGAGGCACGCATGTGGAACCTGCTCGACAACGACGAGATCTTCCCGTCCGACGCACGGAAGAGTGCACAGACGCACGCTTCCAACGTCCTGCCGATCTTCGGCGCCCTCGAGGACGAGGGCCCGATGGGGTGGCAGGAGCGCGCGCTGTGCGCGCAGACCGATCCCGAGGCGTTCTTCCCCGAGAAGGGCGGCTCGACGCGTGAGGCCAAGAAGGTGTGCACGGGTTGCGACGTGCGCTCCGAGTGCCTCGAGTACGCCCTGCAGAACGACGAGCGCTTCGGCATCTGGGGCGGGCTGTCCGAGCGGGAGCGGCGCAAGCTCAAGCGGCGTGTCGTCTGACCGGCTGCGCCGGGTGGGAGTGTCGCGCGCGGGCCTCGTGCCGCGCGACGGCATGATGTTCCGAGCATGACTGACACGCTCCTGCCGGTGGATGTCCCCACCGTGACTTCCTCGACACCGGTGACGACGCCGGTGTCCGCAGTCGTGGTCACGCGTGGTCGCACCCCGTATCTCTCCTCGACGCTCGCCGCGCTCGCCGCGCAGACCCGTCGACCCCTTCGAGTCCTGCTGGTGGACGTCGCGGACACCGTGGACTCCTCCATAGAGGAACTCCTGACCAGTACGTTCGCCGCCGCGGGTGGCCCTGGGGCCCCCGCGCTGCGCTACGTCCACGCCCCCGGTGCCCGGACGTTCGGGCATGCGGTTCGGCGCGGGATGCAGGCTGACGAGGGCGCGGCGACGACCTGGCTGTGGCTGCTGCACGACGACAGCGCGCCGGCTCCGTCGGCGCTCGCCGAGCTCGTGCGGGCGGTGAGCCACGCGCGGTCGGTCGCTGTCGCGGGAGTCAAGCAGCGGACCTGGACCGATCCCGAGCGGTTGCTCGAGGTGGGCGTGCGGACGTCCCGGTCCGGGCGTCGGATGACCGACGTCGAGCCGGGCGAGCTCGACCAGGGCCAGCACGACGGCCGCGAGGACGTGCTCGGCGTCGGCATCGCGGGCGCGCTCGTCCGGCGCGACGTGTGGGACGACCTCGGCGGGACCGACCCGCTGCTCGGGCCGTTCGGAGACGGGTTCGATCTGTCCCGTCGAGCAAGGCTGGCGGGGCACCGGGTGATCGTCGTGCCGTCGGCGGTCGTGCGGCACGCCCAGGCGGGCTATCTCGGCCTGCGCTCGACTGCGCTCGAGAGCGCACCGGTCGACGAGGACGGCGACGGCGAGGACGACCGCGCGGACCCGCGCCGCTCGTTCGCGGCCCGTCGGCGCGCTCTCGTGCACAGCCGGCTGGTCTCCGCGCCGGCGCTGCTGGTCCCGGTCGTCGCCGTCCTCGCCCTGGTCGGTGCGGTTGTGCGTTCGCTCGCCCAGCTCGCCGTCAAGCAGCCCGGGCTCGCCGTCGACGAGCTGCGGGCGGCGCTCGTCGCGCTCGCACGGCCGGACGGCGTGCTGCGCGCCCGGCTCGGCGCCACCCGCAGCCGGCGCCTCCCGCGCCGCGCGCTGCGTCCCTTGCAGGCCGGTTGGCGCGACGTCTGGTCGCAGGCTCGCGACCGCCGGCTCGCGCGTGCCGAGGTGCGCCGGGTCGTGCAGGCCCCGAGCGAGCTCGAGCTCGGGGAGCTGGCCGGTCTCGCGACGCGCCGCCGAGCGGGTCTCGCCGCGGTCGTCGCCGTCCTCGTCGTCCTGGTGGCTGTCGCTCTCGGGCCGCTCGTCGCGCCCGTCGCCGGGGGAGCGCGCCTCGTCGGCGCGGCCCTCTTGCCAGCCTCCGCGCGCCTCGGCGACCTGTGGTCGGCGGCCACGGGCGGGTGGGTGGCGGACGGGCTCGGAGGCCCCGGTCCCGCGGACGCCCTCCTCACCGCGTTGACCGTGCCTACGGCCCTCCTGGGCGGCTCCACCTCCACCGCGGTGGCGCTTCTGCTCCTCGGCTCCGTCGTGCTCGCGGGCATCGGCGCGTGGGCGGCCGCCGGGGCCGCGACGCGTTCGGTGGGCGTGCGCGCGTGGGCCGCGGTCGTCTGGGCCGGCGCGCCGGCGCTGCTMCTCGGGCTCGGCGACGGGCGCCTCGGTGCCGTCGTCGCCCACGTCGCGCTGCCCTGGGTCGTCCTCGGCCTGGCGCGCGCGGTCGGGGTGCAGCGCGTCGATCAGGTGCTCTCCGGGCTGGTGACCGCGAAGCGGGACGACGAGGCTCTCGACCAGAGTGACGTCGCGACGCCGGTCCGTGGCACGCCGACGGTGCCCACGCCCCGGGTGTCCGGCGACGCGCCGGCGGTCATCGCGGACGTCGCACCGCCCGAGCGCGTGGGTGCTCCCGACCCGACGGGCTCGATCGCAGCAGCCGCCGGAGCGGCGATCGCGTTCGCGGTGGTCGTCGCCGGTGCGCCCGGGCTGCTCGTGCCGGGGCTGCTCGCGCTGTGCGTCGTGGCTCTCTGTGCGCCGCGCCGCCGGGGGCGGGTGCTCCTGGCGGCCCTCCCCGCGCTGGCGCTGCTCGGTCCCACCCTGCTCGAGGCGGCCAGCCGCGGCCTCGAGGGCTGGCGGCTGCTCGTGGCCGACCCCGGTCTGGCTGCGGTGTCGACGGCCACGGACCCGGTGAGCCGCCTGCTGGGTGTGCCGGCCGACCCGTCGTCGCTCGTGCCGGTCGGGCTCCCGGACCCGCTCGCGTGGGCGTGGCCGCTCGGGCTCGGGGCGGTCGTGCTGCTGCTGGCCGTGCTCGCCCTCCTGCGGGGTGCTCCGGTCGCGCGCGCGGTCCGCGGCGCGTGGGTCGTCGCCGCGCTGGGTCTGGCCACGGCGGCCATCGTCGCGGCGATCCCGGTCGCGGTCTCGGACGGCGTGGTCGTGCACGGCTGGGCCGGTCCCGCGTTGTCGCTGGCCACCGCCGGCCTGCTGGCCGCGGCGGTGATCGGGACGGACCGGCTGCGGGAGCGGCTGGCGCACTACACGTTCGGCTGGCGGCAGCCGCTGGTCGCCGTGGTCACGCTCGTGGCCGTCGCGGTGCCGCTGACCTGGCTCGGCTCCTGGGTGTGGCAGGCGCGCAGCGGCGACGCCGTCGCGCTGCGCCCGGTCGAGAGGGTGATCGTGCCCGCGGTGGGTCAGCAGGCGCAGAGCTCTCCGCTCGCGTCGCGGGTGCTCGCCGTCAGCGTGGAGCCGGTGGACGACTCGACGACCGTGACCTGGCAGCTGATGCGCGGCGACGGTCCCGAGCTGGTGGACCAGGCGGCCGCGGCGGCGACCCGGACGGTCGGCGGTGACCTGCTGGCACCGGACGTCATTGCCGACGATGCCGCGACCAGCGAGGTCGACGCGCTCGTGGCCCGGCTGGCCACCGCCGCGACGGGTGACGTGGCCGGCGAGCTCGGCTCGCTCGCGGTAGCCGACGTGCTGGTGCCGCCGTTGCCGACGGACCTGGGCGGCGTCGAGCCCGCCGTCGCCGCCGCTCATCGCGAGGAGCTGGTGAGCCGGCTCGACTCGACCGCCGGGCTCGAGCGCGTCACCGAGAACGCGTCCGGCACCCTGTGGCGGGTGCAGGCGACAGCGCCGTCCGCGGGCGGAGCCGCGCCGACGGTCGTGCCGTCGTGGGCCCGCGTGCTCCCGGCCGGCGCCGACGTCACGGACCCGACGGCCGCGGCCCTGCCGGTGCCGTCGGCGGACCGCACGGTCGACACGACCATCGCGGGCGGCGACGCGGACCGCCTGCTGGTGCTCGCCGAACGCAAGGACTCGCACTGGCACGCGTGGCTCGACGGCACGCCGCTGCGGGCCGTCGACGCGGGCTGGCGCCAGTCGTTCGCGCTCGGCGCGGCGGGCGGCGACCTGGTCGTCCGGTACGACGCCCCGGCCCGCACCCCCTGGCTCGCGGTGCAGGGCCTCGTGGCCCTCGTCACCGTGCTGCTCGCGGTGCCGGTGCGCCGCCGTCGGGGGGTGCGGACGTGAGTGCTCCCACGCGCAAGCAGGTATGGCTCGGGCGCGCGGCTCGCGCGGTGTCGGGCATCGCCGTCCTCGGGCTGACGGTGGCGGTGGTCGTCGCCGGTGCGCGGCTGCCGGGTGCCGATGCGACGGACATCCCGCCGACGCTCGTCGCGGTCCCGCCGGCCGCCTCGACGCTGGTCTGCGCGGGACCGCTGATCCTCCCCGACGACACGGGCCGCGGCGACTCCGCGTTCGACCCGACGCCCGTCGACCCCGTCACGACCGTCACGACCATCACGTCGGTGCCGGACGGCACCGGAAGCGCCGGGACGGTCGGTCCGCTCGACCGCTCGGGCACCACCGCGACGTTCGACGCCGGTGGCGACTCTGCCGTGGTCACGGGCGTCACGGGTGCCCAGGCGGTGCGGGCCGAGCCCGCCGACGCACCGGCCCGCGTGGCGGCGGCGAGCGCGGGTCTGGTGACCGCGGGCGACCTGCGGGGCCTCGCAGCCGCCTCGTGCCAGCAGGCAGTGGCCTCGGCGTGGCTGCTGGGCGGCTCCACCGACCTGTCGAGCACCGCGCAGCTGGTCCTCGACAACGCCGGCTCGACCCCCGCCGAGGTCACGGTCGCGATCTGGGGCCCGTCCGGTCCGGTCGACCTGACGGGCGAGCGGTACCTGGTCGCGCCGGGCGCCGAGCGCGTGGTGGTGCTGGGCGGGATCGCCGCGGAGCAGCGGCGCCTCGCGGTGCACGTGAGCGCCTCCGGCGGCCGCGTGGGCGTCCACGTCCAGGACTCGGCTATCGACGGCTTCACCCCGGCCGGCACCGACCTGGTGGTCCCGGGCGCCGCCCCGGCACGACGTCAGGTGGTGCCCGGTGTCGCGGTCGTCGCCTCGACCGTCGACGACCCGACCGCCCCGTCGCTGCGCCTCCTCGCCCCGGGCGACGTCGGCACCACCGCGCACGTCACGCTGCTCGGCCCGGCCGGGGTGGTCGAGCTCCCGGGTGCCGACGCGGTCGCGCTCGCCGCCGGCGAGGTCACCGACGTCCCCCTCGGTGGGCTGCCGGCGGGCGCGTACACGGCGGTCGTCGATGCCGACCAGCCGGTGATCGCCTCGGCGGTGGTGTCGCGACCGGGTGCCACCGGCGAGCTGGACGACGTGCCGAGCGTCGAGCGCGCGTGGGCGGCGTCCACGGCGGTCGGCCGCAACGGCGTGATCGCCGTGCCCTCGGGGACATCCGGCACCCTCGTCGTCGGTGGGGTCTCGGAGCACGGCGACCCGACCACCGGACGGGACGCCACGGCGACGGTCCGGCTGCTCGGCGAGGGCGGCGCAGTTCTGGCCGAACGGACGCTGCGGATCGCGGCAGGCACGACGGGCGCGTGGACGGTCGACGACCTGGCGTCCGGGACCGGGGACGTGGGTACGCCCGCAACGGCTCCGGCACCGGCGGGCGTGGTCGGCGTCGACCTGGTGACCGACGACGGCGCCGACGTCGACCTCGCCTGGGCGCTCGTGGCCGAGGTCTCCCGACCCGACGGCGTGCTCGTCTCCGTGCTTGACCCGGTGCAGGTGCCGAAGACCACCCCCGACGTCGCGGTCCGCGAGGACCCGCGCCTCGGGACGCATTGAGGGCTCAGCGGGTCGCTCCAAAGGTCCGAGCGGACCCCGGTTTCGGGACGCACTGAGGCTCAGCGGGTCGCCTCAAGGTCCGAGCGGGCCCGGTCTCGGGACGGCTGAAGTCTCAGCGGGTCGCGCGGAGCTCCGAGCGTTCGCGCAGGCGCAGCCCGAGGGCGGCCGCCTGCCGGACGGGCCACTGGTACCAGTGCGGGTACCGGCGTCGGACGTACCGGGCGGCGCTCGCGTGGTGCGCGGAGATCATGGTCGCCGGCTTCGCGCGCCAGGACGTCCCCCCGACGTGCGTGACCTGCACCTGCGGGACGTAGAGGTTGGTCCAGCCGGCACGTCCGAGCCGGGCGCCCAGGTCGACGTCCTCGAAGAACATGAAGTAGCCGTCGTCGAACCCGCCGACCGCCTCGAATGCCTCGCGCCGCAGCAGCAGGCAGGCGCCCGACAGCCAGCCCGCGGGTCGCTGGCCCCCGGTGCTCTGCTGCTGCGCCTGGTAGCGGCGGGTCCACGGGTTGCCGGGCCAGAGCCGGACAAAGATCGCGTGCCCGGCACCCTGGGTCAGGGAGGGGAGCTCGCGGGCGGAGGGATAGACGGTGCCGTCGGTGTTCAACAAGGAAGGCCCGACCGACCCGGCGCGGGGATGTGCCTCGCCCGCGGCGATGAGCGCGTCGAGGGCGCCCGGCTGCCACTCGATGTCGGAGTTGGCGACGACGAGCCATGGGGCGGTCGCGCCCCGGGCGCCGAGGTTGGCGCCGCCGCCGTAGCCGAGGTTGGCGCCGCTGACGACGAGGTGGGCKCCGAACTCGTCGGCCACCTCGCGCGCGACCGTGGGGTCGGTGCCGTTGTCCACGATCACCAGCTCCACCGGTGCGGCGGACGCGGTCCGCAGCGTCCGGGCGAACGTGGCCAGCTCCTCGCCCGGGTGGAAGACGACGCAGACGACGCGGACGGTGGCCGGGGTGGGGGGAAGGGCGGTGCTCATCGTCCGGACAGGGTAGTGGGCCCGCCCTAGTGGTTGTCGCCGTAGAGCGGGTCGACGTCGTCGGGCGAGCGCCCGAGCATGTGGGCCACCTGCTCGACGACGACGTCGCGGACGAGGTCGGCGAGGTCGAGCGGATCGGCCGCCCGGGACTCCACGGGCCGGCGGTACACCACGATCCGCGCGGGCAGCCCTGCGTCCGAGGGGAAGTAGCGGCCGAGCGGGACGCCGCCGTGCTCCCACGGCGCCGGGTTCGACGGCGGGACGTCCTCGACCGCGAACTCCGTGCCCTCGAGCTGGCGCGCCCAGGTCCGCTCGATCCGCTCGACGGCGTCCAGGACGAGGTCGTCGAACCGCTCGGCACGCGTGCGGTACGCGGGCATGGTGCTCGGCAGCAGGGGGCCGCGGGGTCCGCGACCGCGGCGGTCCCGACGGCGGACCGGGGCCACGGTGGTCGTGGGGACGGCGAGCGTGCGGCGCCCGATGCCGGGTGTGCGGCGGGCAGGCGGCGGGGGCGAAGTGCTCACAGTGCACTGTAGATCGCGTCGGGGCGACGGCGTGGGGAGGCACGGCTGTGGGCGCCCGGGGGTACGGTCAGCGCGTGAGATCCGTGAGGCAGTGCACGCGTACGGCGTGTGGCCGTGCAGCTGTGGCCACCCTGACCTACGTGTACGCCGACTCGACCGCCGTGCTCGGTCCCCTCGCGCAGCACGCCGAGCCGCACTCGTACGACCTGTGCGTGGAGCACGCGGAGCGGCTGACTGCCCCCCGCGGCTGGGAGGTCGTCCGGTTGACCCCCGAGTTCGCGGCCGCACCGCCGAGCCAGGACGATCTGCTGGCGCTGGCGGACGCCGTGCGCGAGGCGGGGCGCCGCCCCGAGCCCGAGCTCGCTCCGCTTCCGGAGGCCGTCGGCGCCGCTMTGAGCGAGGCCCCGCGCCGCGGGCACCTGCGGGTGCTGCGGGGCGAGGGCTGACGTGGCTCGACGCAAGGGGGACGCCGCGCGCGCCCGCGCCGAGCGCGCGGGGGAGCCGCTGGGCTCGATCAGCCAGCCGACCGGGCCGGTCGTCCCCGGCTCCGAAGCGTGCCTGCGGTGCGGGGCGACGGACCTGACCCGCATCCGGATGGCGCTCACCGACGGGCGGCAGGTCGTGTTCGTCTCGTGCCCGGCGTGCGAGCAGCGCAACTGGTTCGCGCTCGACGGTGACGGCACACCGCTGGACCGCGACGAGGTCGTGGGCGGCGACGCCTGAGCGGCGAGGGCCCCAGTACGATGACCGCGTGACTTCCCCTGCAGCCGACCGTGTCGATCTGTCCGCCCTCATCAAGGCCTACGACGTCCGAGGCGTCGTCCCGGAGGAGCTCAACCCGACCGTCGCCCGCGCCATCGGCGCAGCGTTCGCGGACGTCGTGGTGCTCCCGGAGGCCACCGAGCGCCCCCAGGTCGTCCTCGCGAACGACATGCGCCCGTCGGGCCCCGAGCTCGTCGCGGCGTTCGCCGACGGCCTGGCCGTGCGCGGCGTCGACGTGATCCGGATCGGCCTGGCGTCGACGGACGGTCTCTACTTCGCCTCCGGTGCGCTGGGCATCCCCGGCGCCATGTTCACCGCGAGCCACAACCCGGCGCAGTACAACGGCATCAAGCTGTGCCGCGCGGGTGCCCGACCGGTCGGCCAGGACAGCGGCCTGACGACGGTGCGCGAGCTGGCGGGCGACTACCTCGCCGCCGGTGCGGTTCCCGAGGTCGACGACGCCTCGCGCGGTACGGTCGAGGACCGCGACATGCTCGCCGAGTACGCGACGTTCCTGCGCTCGCTGGTGGACCTGTCCGGCATCCGGCCGCTCAAGGTCGTCGTCGACGCGGGCAACGGCATGGGCGGCTTCACCGCGCCGGCCGTGCTCGGCACGGGCGCCGGCCTGCCGGGCCTGCCCCTCGACGTCGTGCCCCTGTACTTCGAGCTCGACGGGACGTTCCCCAACCACGAGGCCAACCCGCTCGAGCCCGAGAACCTGCGGGACCTGCAGGCGGCCGTCGTCGAGCACGATGCCGACCTCGGTCTGGCGTTCGACGGTGACGCGGACCGCTGCTTCGTCATCGACGAGCACGGCGACCCGGTCAGCCCGTCCGCGATCACCGCGCTCGTGGGGCTCCGGGAGGTGGAGCGCGAGCGCGCCGCCGGCCGCACGCCCACCGTGATCCACAACCTCATCACGTCCCAGGTGGTGCCGGACCTGCTCGGCGCCGCGGGCGCGACGACGGTCCGGACGCGCGTCGGCCACTCCTTCATCAAGGCGCAGATGGCCGAGCACGACGCGGTCTTCGGCGGCGAGCACAGCGCGCACTACTACTTCCGCGACTTCTTCTTCGCGGACACCGGAATGCTCGCCGCGATGCACGTGCTGGCGGCGCTCGGCGGCCAACCGCACCCGCTGTCGGCGCTGTCCGAGCAGTACCAGCCTTACTCGGCGAGCGGGGAGATCAACTCGCGCGTCTCCGACGTCGCCGCGGCTCGCGGCCGGGTGGTCGAGGCCTACGTCACGCAGCAGGGCGCCGGCCCGGTGCGGGTGGATGAGCTGGACGGGCTGACGGTGTCGCACTGGGACGGACACCCGCAGTGGTGGTTCAATCTGCGGGCGTCCAACACGGAGCCGCTGCTGCGGCTCAACGTCGAGGCCGCGGACGAGGACATCATGGAGAAGGTACGCGACGACGTGCTCGCACTGGTGCGACAGGACGGACAGGACTGATGGCTGACACGACATCTGGACACACCCTCGAGCCGTGGGCGCGAGACCTCCTGCGGTGCCCGGCGACGGGCGCGACGCTGGTGGACGGGGTCGGTCCGGACGGTGAGCCGACCCTCGTCTCGACCGCGCCGGAGAACCCCCTCGCGTACCCGGTCCGCGACGGGATCCCCGTCCTGCTGATCGACGAGGGCGTGCCGGTCCACCGCAGCTGAGGCACGCGCCCCGATCTGACACGAGGAGCCCGCGTGGCGCACGACGGAGGCAACAAGGCGATCCTGGCGGCTCTCGCGGCCAACCTCGGGATCGCGGTGACGAAGTTCATCGCCTACCTGCTCACGCTCTCGAGCTCGATGCTGGCCGAGTCGGTGCACTCGCTGGCCGACTCCGGCAACCAGCTGCTGCTGCTGGTCGGCGGACGCCGGGCGCGCAAGGAGGCCGACGAGGCGCACCCGTTCGGGTACGGCCGCGAGCGGTACGTCTATGCGTTCATCGTGTCGATCATCCTGTTCTCCCTCGGTGGCCTCTTCGCCCTGTACGAGGCGTGGCACAAGTGGCAGGACCCGCACCCCATCGAGGGTCGCTGGTGGTGGGTGCCGCTCGTCGTCCTGGTCGTCGCCCTCGGGCTCGAGGGGTTCTCGTTCCGCACGGCGATCCACGAGTCCAACCAGACCCGCGGCACGCAGTCCTGGGTGTCGTTCGTCCGGACGGCCAAGGCCCCGGAGCTGCCCGTCGTGCTGCTGGAGGACTTCGGCGCGCTCATCGGCCTCGTGCTCGCCCTCTTCGGCGTGGGGATGACCCTGATCACGGGGAACGGCAAGTTCGACGCCCTGGGCACCGCGGGCATCGGCATCCTGCTGGTGCTCATCGCGATCGTGCTGGCGCTCGAGACGAAGTCGCTCCTGCTGGGCGAGTCCGCGACGGCGAAGGACGTCGCGGCGATCGAGGCCGCGCTCGTGGGTGAAGGGGTCCCGTCCGTGATCCACCTGCGGACGCTGCACCTCGGGCCGGAGGAGCTGCTGGTGGCCGCCAAGATCGAGGTCTCCGCCGCGGTCAGCGCCGCGGACGTGGCCAGCGCGATCGACGCAGCCGAGGTCCGGGTGCGCGCGGCCGTGCCGATCGCGACGATCATCTACCTCGAGCCGGACCTGCGCCGCGCGGGCGCGGAACCCGATGTCGCGGGAGCGGGCCAGGTCTAGCATGGCCCGGACGGCGTGGGTGATGCCCGCAGACCGAGAGGGGTCGCGCCGGCGCGAACGACGAGGGCTGTAGCCCGGCTTCGTCGTGCCCGCCCACCCAAGCGCACCCCCTCAGGAGTGAGATGTCCACGTTCTCCGAACTCCCTGGCAGCTACAAGGTCCGCGACCTGTCCCTCGCCGAGGCCGGCCGCCACCAGATCCGCCTCGCCGAGCACGAGATGCCGGGGCTCATGGCCCTGCGCACCGAGTTCGGCCCCACCCAGCCGCTGGCCGGTGCGCGCATCGCGGGCTCGTTGCACATGACGGTGCAGACCGCGGTGCTCATCGAGACGCTCGTCGCGCTCGGCGCGCAGGTCCGCTGGGCGTCGTGCAACATCTTCTCGACGCAGGACGAGGCCGCGGCCGCGATCGTCGTCGGCCCCTCGGGCTCGGTCGACGCGCCGGCCGGCGTGCCGGTGTTCGCGTGGAAGGGCGAGTCGCTCGACGAGTACTGGGAGTGCACCGAGCAGATCCTCGTCTGGCCCGGCGACGCGGGACCGAACATGATCCTCGACGACGGCGGCGACGCGACCCTGCTGGTGCACAAGGGCGTCGAGTACGAGGCGGCTGGCGCCGTGCCGTCCGACCCGCAGCCGGGCGACGCCGGCTATTCCGAGGAGCTGCTCGTCATCCTCGGCACCCTGCGGCGCTCGCTCGCGGCCGACCCGCAGCGCTGGACGGCGATCGCGGAGGAGATCAAGGGCGTCACCGAGGAGACCACCACCGGCGTGCACCGCCTGTACCAGCTGGCTGAGGCCGGCGGGCTGCTGTTCCCGGCCATCAACGTCAACGACTCGGTCACCAAGTCGAAGTTCGACAACAAGTACGGGATCCGGCACTCGCTGCCCGACGGCATCAACCGGGCGACCGACGTGCTCATGGGCGGCAAGGTCGCGTTCGTGGCTGGTTACGGCGACGTGGGCAAGGGCGCGGCGGAGGCGTTCCGCGGCCAGGGCGCGCGCGTCATCGTCTCCGAGGTGGACCCGATCTGCGCGCTGCAGGCGGCGATGGACGGGTACCAGGTCGCACTCCTCGAGGACGTGCTCGACCAGGCGGACTTCTTCATCACCACGACCGGCAACAAGGACGTCATCTCGGCGGCGCAGATGGCCCGCATGAAGAACAAGGCCGTCGTCGGCAACATCGGGCACTTCGACAACGAGATCGACATGGCCGGCCTGGCCGCGGTCCCGGGCATCACGCGGACCGAGATCAAGCCGCAGGTGCACGAGTGGACCTTCCCCGCCGAGGGCTCGCAGGAGGAGCGGTCGATCATCGTGCTGTCCGAGGGGCGACTTCTCAACCTCGGCAACGCGACGGGACACCCGTCCTTCGTCATGAGCAACTCGTTCTCCAACCAGGTCATCGGCCAGATCGAGCTGTTCACCAAGCCCGGCGACTACGCCCGCGAGGTGTACCGGCTGCCCAAGGTGCTCGACGAGAAGGTGGCGCGGCTGCACCTGGACGCCCTGGGCGTGCGGTTGACGGAGCTGACCAAGACGCAGGCGGAGTACCTCGGGGTGGACGTGTCCGGCCCGTACAAGCCGGAGCACTACCGGTACTGAGCGGGCTCAGTCGACCGGGTCGGGCACGCCGTGGGGGAGCCGCTGCAGCAGCGACGACTCCGCGGCGTCCCGCTCCCCGGCGCGCAGCCGGGTCGCCAGCTCGCGGTCGCGGCGCTCGGCGAGCACGGCCGCCAGGAACGCCTCCGGGTGGGTGCCCGCCGGGGGCAGCGGGTTGACGTAGCGCTGCACCTCGGACGTCAGCTGCGAGCCCAGGGCCACGCGTGACGCCGGGTGCAGGGTGGTGGCCCGGCCGAGGAACTGGCGGACCGACAGGGCCAGGCCATCGGGCAGGCGCGCGGCGTCGGCGCTGCGCGCCCAACCGGCGAGCGACGGCGGCATGACGACGGGCGTGCGGACCTTCGCGGCTCCCCGCACCCGCACCGCGTAGGTGCCCGCGAGGATGTCGCCCACGCGCTTGCCCCGGGGGTTCACGATCGAGCAGATGAGGGCGACGCTGCCGAGCGTCAGCCACAGCTCGCCGACCCCCACGAGCGCCCGGACGAAGGACTGCCGGAACACGATCGGGCCGCCGTCGTCCCGCACGATCTGGATGCCGAGCGCGAGCTTGCCCAGCGAGCGGCCGCGGGTCAGGGTGTCGACCGTCGTGGGGATCACGACCGTGATCGTGGCGAACAGGACGACGCCGAGGATCCGCACCTGCTCCTCGGAGGCGCCCGTGGACAGCGCGCTGAAGGCGATCAGGACCACGACGAGCACGGCGCCCAGCACGAGCAGGTCGAGCAGCGCGGCGAGCACGCGGGTGGCCGCCGAGGTCGGCTGAGCGTCGAGGACGACACCCTCGCCCGTGATGATGCCGTCCATGCTCGGCAGGGTAGCCGTTGCCGGAGGCGGCGGGATGGCAGGCTGTGCCGCATGGATCTCGACGCGTTCGAGCAGGCCCGCTCGTCGGACTGGGCCCGGCTCGACCAGCTGGTGCGGCAGCGCCGGCGCACGGGCGCGGAGGCCGACGAGCTGGTCCGGCTCTACCAGGCGGTGGCCGTCGACCTGTCGAGCGTCCGCTCGGCCGCCCCCGACCCGGAGATGGTGACGCGGCTGTCGATGCTCGTCGGGCGCGCTCGGGCCGCGATCGCGGGGACCCACGAGCCGAGCTGGCGCGACGTCACGGCGTTCGTGATGGTCTCGCTGCCGGCGGCCCTGTACCGGATCCGCTGGTGGACAGTGGGCGTCGCCGCGGCGTTCGTCGTGCTCGCGGTCACCGCCGGTGTCTGGGTGGCCACCCAGCCGGAGGCCCTCGCGTCGATGGGGACGCCCAGCCAGCAGCAGGAGTACGTCGACAAGTCTTTCGCGGAGTACTACGCGCCTGGTGCCGGGTTCGCCGCGATGGTCTGGACGAACAACGCCTGGCTCACCGCCGTCAGCATCGGGACCGGGATCTCCGGGGTCCTGCCCGTGTACTTCCAGGCCAGCAACGCGATCAGCGTCGGCGCGGCCGGCGGGCTCATGGCGGCGCACGGTCACCTCGACGTGTTCCTGCAGCTCATCGCCCCGCACGGGCTGCTCGAGCTCACCGCGGTGTTCGTCGCCGGTGCGGCCGGCCTCCGCCTGTTCTGGACCTGGCTGGTCCCCGGTCCGCGCCCGCGCGGCCGGGCCCTGGCGGAGGAGGGCCGGGCGCTGATCACGGTGGCGATCGGGCTGGTCGGCGTGCTCGCCGTCTCCGGGCTGATCGAGGGGTTCGTCACCGGGTCCGGCCTGCCGTGGGCCATCAAGGTGAGCATCGGCGTCCTCGCGCTGGCCCTCTTCTGGACCTACACCATCGTCCTCGGGCGGCGCGCGGTGCGGGCTGGGGAGACCGGCGACCTCGAGGCCGACCGCGCGGGCTACGTGCTGGCGACCGCGGGCTAAGCAGGGTCGACGATCACCACGTCGTGCTCCTCGACCGCACCGGCCATGAGGACCACGAGTGCCTCGGCCTCGGCGCGCAGCTCGTCGGCGTGCGCGGCGGTCAGCTGCGCGAACGGCCGGACGGTCAGCGTGACCGGTCCGGGGCGGCCGCGTGGCACGTCCCACGTCCCCGCCACCCGCCCGTCCAGCAGGAACGTCGCCGGCACGACGCCGTTCGGGCTGGCGAGGTACGGGCGGTGCTCGGGCGACATGATCCGGGTGCGGTCGGCGTGGCCCAGCAGCACGTCGTCGTAGTCGGGCAGGAACCGCACGGGCGCCGGCACGTCCGGATCGGGCAGCGGCATCCCGGGCAGGTCGAGCAGCTCGCGCTCGCGGACGGCACCGGGTGACGGCCCGGCGCGGTACCGCACGAGGTCCAGCCGGTCGACGACGGCCCGCAGCCCGGTGAGCCCGGACCAGTTCTGCACGTCGGCGACCGAGGCCGGGCCGAACGCCGCGAGGTAGCGCCGCACGAGGCGCTCCTGCTGAGCGGCGAGCACGGCGGGGTCGGCGAGGTCGGGGGCGGCCGCCGTCCGCGCCGGCCCGAACCAGGACCAGGCCGTGGTCCAGGTGGTCGCGCCAGAGCGGCCCCAGACCCCGCGCGGCGGTACCTGGACGAGCGGGAGCGTCCCGCGCGCGGCGTAGGCGAGCGTGCTCGGGGCGACGTCCGGCCAGCGCTCGGCGAGCAGCCTGCCGAGCTCGGTGGTCACGCGGGGCTCGGCCTCGACCAGCTCGCGGGCCGCCGCCGTGATGGCGGGGACGTCGAGCGTGCGCAACGCCGCGCCGTGTGCGGCGTTGACCCGCAGGTCCTTCGCGTAGAGGGGAGCGATCAGGCCCGGGAGCAGGAGCGCGTCGTCGGCCGTGACCAGGTGGATGGTGCCGCGCATCACGGCGATCCGCGCGACGGTCCGGTCCCAGAACGCGTCGCCGAGCTCGTCGGTGGTGAAGCCCTCGACCCGGCTCCACAGCCCGACGTACGGCGACCACGCGTTCTGGGCCTGGAGCCCGACCAGGTGGTCGACGACCTCGAGCGAGCTGCCGGGTCGACGCGCGAGCAGGTGCTGCCGGGCCAGCAGGGCCCGGTTCAGGTGCGCGCGCGTGAGCAGGTCGGTCACAGCCGGCCCGCCGCCTTGAGGGCGAGATAGCTGTCGGCCAGCCGGGGCGCCAGGTCGTCGGGCAGCGCCTCGAGCACCTCGGCACCACGCTGCCGCAACCGGATCGCGGCCGCCGCCCGCTCCAGGCCCACCCGCTCGGCGGCCGCGGCGTCGAACAGCGCGGCGGTGCTGCCGCGACCCGCGCGGAGGGCGTCGACCTCGGGGTCCGCCACCGAGGCGAGCACCACCTGGTGCCGGTCGGTGAGCTGGCCGACCACGCCCAGGAGCCCCTGCTCGATCGCGGCGGGGTCGAGGGCCGAGAGCAGGACGACGAGGGCGCGCTGGCTCAGCCGCTCGCGCACCTGGGTCACGACGCCGGGCCAGTCGGTCTCCACCAGGGCGGGCTCGGCGAGGGCGAGCGTGTCGGCGAACGCGGCCATGACCCGCGGACCCGTCGCGCTGGCCACCCGGCCGCGCACGCGGCGGTCGAAGACGATCAGCTCGACGCGGTCGCCCGCCTTGGTGGCCAGCGCCGCGAGCAGCAGCGCCGCCTCGATGGAGGCATCGATCCGCGGGGCGTCGAGCACCCGCACCGCGGACGTCCTGCCGGTGTCGAGCACGATGAGCACCCGGCGGTCGCGCTCGGGCCGCCACGTGCGCACCACGACGTCCGAGCGGCGCGCCGTGGCCCGCCAGTCGATCGAGCGCACGTCGTCGCCGATCACGTACTCGCGGAGCGAGTCGAACTCCGTGCCCGGGCCACGCACCTGCACCGCCGCCCGCCCGTCGAGCTCCTTCAGCCGCGCGAGCCGGCTGGGCAGGTGCCGTCGCGACGCGAACTCGGGCAGCACCCGCAGCCGGCCGGGGACGGTCAGCGAGGCCTGCCGCCCGGCGAGCCCGAGCGGCCCGACCGTGCGCACGGTCACCCGGTCCGCGTGCGCGTCGCCGCGCCGCGTGGGCACCAGGACCGTCCGCACCCGGGTCCCCTCACCGGCCGCGACGTCGATGGTGTGCCGGTCGTCGACGGCCCCGGCCGACGGTGGCCAGGCGTCGCGGACCACCGCGCGCAGCCGTCGTCGGCCCAGGTGGGACAGCGTGAGCGTCGACGTCGCCGGCTCCGTGAGCCGGGCGGACGACGGGACGTCCCGCCGCACGCCGACCTGTCGAGGCGACGCCGCGAGCGCGATGTCGACGGAGCACGCGACCACGACGAGCAGCGTCCACAGCAGCACGGTCCCGCCGGCGGGCACGAGGAGCACCACCGGCAGACCGAGCGCGGCGAGGACGGCCGCGCGMCACGTGACCGCCATGTCAGCGGGGGACGGGGACGGACGCGAGCACCGTGTCCAGCACGCTCTCCGTGGTGACGCCCTCGAGCTCGGCCTCAGCGCGAAGCTGGACGCGGTGCCGCAAGGTGGGGTGGGCGAGCGCCTTCACGTCGTCGGGGGTGACGTAGCTGCGTCCCGACAGCCACGCCCACGCGCGGGACGTGGCCAGCAGCGCGGTCGCGCCGCGCGGGGAGACGCCCAGCGAGAGCGACGGGGAGCGCCGGGTCGCGCGGCAGACGTCGACCGCGTAGCCGAGCACCTCGGGCGCCACCTGGACGCGGGCCACCTCCGCCCGCGCACGCGCGAGCATCTCGGCGTTCGCCACGGGCCGGAGCCCGGCCCCGGCGAGGTCGCGAGGGTCGAAGCCTGCCGCGTGGCGGGCCAGCACCTCGATCTCCTCGTGCCGCTCGGGCAGGGGGAGCAGCAGCTTGAGCAGGAACCGGTCGAGCTGCGCCTCGGGGAGGGTGTACGTGCCCTCGTACTCGACCGGGTTCTGCGTCGCGATGACGAGGAACGGGTCGGGCAGCGGCCGCGGCGTGCCGTCGATCGACACCTGCCGCTCCTCCATCGCCTCGAGCAGCGACGCCTGCGTCTTGGGAGGCGTCCGGTTGATCTCGTCGGCGAGCAGCAGGTTGGTGAACACGGGGCCCGCACGGAACGAGAACTCGGCGGTGCGCGCGTCGTACACGAGCGAGCCGGTGACGTCGCCGGGCATGAGGTCCGGGGTGAACTGCACGCGCTTGGTGTCCAGGTCCAGCGCCGCCGACAGGGCGCGGACCAGCAGAGTCTTGGCGACGCCGGGCACGCCCTCGAGCAGCACGTGCCCACGGCACAGCAGGGCGATGACCAGACCGCTGACGGCCGCGTCCTGGCCGACCACGGCCTTGGCCACCTCGGCGCGCACCGCACCGAGGGCGGCTCGCAGCTCGTGGGAGGGCTCGGGCGTCGGCGGGGCGGCCGTCGCCGTCCACTGGGGGCTGTCGTCGCTCACGTTCGGTGAACCTCGCTCTCGAGATGGTCCAGGGCGCGGGCCAGGTCGGCCAGCCCGCGGTCGTCGGTGGGTGGTGGTCCGTAGAGCAGGGCCTCGACGTCGGCCGGCCGCCGGGACGTCGCGCGCGCGACGGCGTCGACGACGAGCGGTGCGGGCGCCGAGCGGGGGAGCCCGAGCCGGGCGGCGCTGCGAGCCGC